>NZ_RCOA01000126.1:0-63843 GCF_004307585.1 Pseudomonas sp. Sample_20
AGCTGGTCAGTGAGCAGCCGTCGCTGGACCTCGAAACCCTGCTGCACAAACCGGCCTTTCTGCAGCTGTCGCCTGACGGCAGCGGCATCCATGGCCAGATCTACCGCGCCGCGCAAGGCGATTCCGGCAAGCGCTTGACCCGTTATTCGGTGACCTTGCGTCCGCAACTGGCGTATCTCGCGCACCGCATCAACCAGCGCATCTTCCAGAACCTCAGCGTGCCGAAAATCATCGGCCAGGTACTGGAAGAGCACGGCATTCAAGGCAACGCCTACGAATTCAAGACCGGCTCGATCTATCCCGAGCGCATCTACTGCGTGCAATACGACGAGTCGGATCTGCACTTCATCCAGCGCCTGTGCGAGGAAGAAGGCATTCACTTCCACTTCCAGCACAGCGCCAACGCGCACAAGCTCGTTTTCGGCGATGACCAGACGGTGTTCCCGAAACTGGCCCCGGTGCCCTATCAGCAAGACTCCGGCATGGTCGCCAGCAACCCGGTGATCAAGCGCTTCGACCTGCGCCTGGAAACCCGCACCAGCCGCACCACCCGTCGCGACTACGACTTCGAAAAACCGCGCCTGACCCTGGAAAGCGAAAACCGTGGTGACGCCCTGCCCGACCTCGAAGACTACGATTACCCGGGCCGCTTCATCGACCGCGAGCGCGGCAAGCACTTGGCCAAACGCGCCCTCGAACGCCACCGCAGCGACTTCCAATTGGCCGAAGGCAAGAGTGATCAGCCACTGCTGGTCAGCGGCCATTTCCTCGCTCTGACCGAGCACCCGAAAGCCAAATGGAACGACCTGTGGCTGCTCACTGAAGTCCTGCACGAAGGCAAGCAGCCGCAAGTGCTCGAAGAGTCGGTGACCAGCGACACCACCGCACTCAAAGACGATTTCCACCAGGGCTACCGCAACCGCTTCCAGGCCACGCCATGGGACGTGCCCAACCGCCCGCCGCTACGCCACCCGAAACCGCGCATTCTCGGCAGCCAGAGCGCGGTGGTCACCGGCCCGAAAGGCGAAGAAATCCACTGCGACGAATACGGCCGAGTCAAAGTCCAGTTCCACTGGGATCGCGAGGGTCAGGCCGACGACAAGACCAGCTGCTGGCTGCGCGTCTCCAGCGCCTGGGCCGGCGCCCAGTACGGCGGCATCGCCATCCCGCGCATCGGCATGGAAGTGCTGGTCACCTTCCTTGAGGGCGACCCCGATCAACCGCTGATCAGCGGCTGCCTGTACCACAAGGAAAACACCGTCCCCTATCCACTGCCGGCGAACAAGACCCGCAGCACCTTCAAGACCCTGAGTTCGATGGGTGGTGGCGGCTACAACGAACTGCGCATCGAAGACAAAAAAGGCCAGGAACAAATCTACCTGCACGCCCAGCGCGACTGGGACGAGAACATCGAGCACGACCAGAAGATCCGCGTCGGCAACGAACGCCACGACACCGTCGAGCAAAACAGCTACAGCGAATTCAAGGCCGAAGAACACCACACCGTCTACGCCGACCGCAAAGTCGAAACCCGCGCCAATGACCACCTAACCGTCGGCGTGAACCAGCACATCAAGATCGGCACCGGCCAGTTCATCGACGCAGGGCAAGAAATCCACCTGAGCAGCGGCATGAAAGTGGTGATGGAAGCCGGCGCCGAACTCACGCTGGTGGGTGGCGGCAGCTTCATCAAGATCGATGCTGGCGGCGTGACCATGAGCGGCCCGGTGATCAACATGAACTCCGGCGGCAGCCCCGGCAGCGGCACCGGCGCCGCGCCCTTGATGCCCGGCGTGTTGAAACAAGCGGATGCCGACAAGGCTGGCCAGGTTCTGACCCCGGCGCAAATCAACACCCTCAAACGCAACGCGCCGTTCTGCGAAGAATGTGAAAAATGCAAGGCAGGTGCCTGTGCCATCTGAACGAATCACCCCCAAAGACTGGCTGGCGCAACAGCCGCTGCAAAGCGGCGAGCGCCTGTACCTGATCGTCAGCGCCGCCAGCGACGCCGACGCCCTGAAAACCCTGTACCTCACCGAACCCACCGCCCAGCTCATCCCGATCTGGGGCGGCACGCCCTACTCCACCTGGCAACCGGTGATGCCCTACCTCACCGAACTCAAATCCAACTCCGCTTTCCTGCCCTGGATCGCCGAAACCGACGCCCTCGACTGGGGCTGGCTGGCGGTGTCGCGTTCAGAACCGAACGAAGTGTTCGAGCATCTGCGCAGCCTGACGCAGGTGAAAATGCCGGATGGTACCGAGGTGTTTTTCCGGTTTTGGGATGGCCGGCATATTTATCCGATTCTGCGGGGGCTTGGGGAGAAGGCTGGTGAAGTGCTGCCGGTGTTTGAGCGGTATCTGATCAATGGGCAGGCGCTGGAAGTGGGCACGCGGGTGGTGCCGAAGGTCAAGGACTGGCCGTGGTGGGAGGTGCCGAAGGGGTTGCTGGAAGGGTTGAGCAAGGACAATCCGGCGACGCTGGTCAGCAACCTGATGCAATGGCTGGAAGAAGACCGCCCGGACCTCTACACCGCGTGGCCCGAGAACAATCTGAAGCTGAAAATCACCCGCTTCGTGCGCCGCCCGGATGCGCCGCAAAATCTTAAAGAAGCATTGATAAACCACCTGATTCTGGAGCAAGGCTGATGGATCGCGTTGCCTTTGTTGACAACCAACTGAACACCTTCAAGGACAGTCTGAAGCTGTATCAGGAACAAACCAAAACCTGGTATGCACAGGCCCTCGACAAGGGTAGCCGTGCCGCGGACATGCCGTCCTTGTTGGGCATGGAGCGTGTCATCAAGGCGGGCAACACCAGTAAAACGGTGAGCATGACCGACGGTAACTTCACCTCGAACGTGGCTCAATGTCCGCTCAAGGGTCCGTTGCTGATCGAGAGCAAATTCGAATCGGTTTACGACATTCCCGTCGGCGATATCGAAGTCGAAATCGTGGCCGTGGACGGTGGTGCGGTCAGCAAGGTCAAACTCGACGCCCAAGGCAAAGCCGCATGGACCGGCGGTGTGCCCGGCAAGTTCTACACGATTCGCGTCCATAACGAAGTGACCCCGGCGCAGATCGACGCCCTCTTCAGTTCTTACAGCGGCGTGACTGCGGACCTTGAAGGTTTCCTGCGCAAGGAATGGGCCGGCTTCAAACCGCAATGGTCGAATCTTTCGACCTCCGGCACAGCCATGGCCATCGGCAACGGCATTCTTGAAGGTGGCTGGGAAGCGATCAAGGGCGTATGGGACGGCATCAGTCTCGTGCTCGACATCCTTCAGGACCCAGGAAAGTTTGCGAAGGATCTCGGCGCTGGCGCAGACGAGCTGATCAAAGTCGCCAAGAGCTCGCCGGACATCATGAAAAAGGCCATGTTGCTGGCCAGCGACGAGGCGGCTTTGTTTTTGCTGGTGCGCAGTGCGGTGATCTGGCTCGCGGGCTTGCCGCCGATGAAGATGGCGGGCGACGTAGCGAAGATGACCACGGCCATTGTCGTAGGCATTGCGATCGACATCGTGATCGGCGTGGTATTGACCATCGCGGCAGAAGGTACCGGCGTCATCTACCTTGCGGCCCGACTCAAGAAGTACGGAGAGCTTGTCATCAAGGCTGTGATCGGCTTCGTGAAGTCGGTGTTCAAGATCATCAACGGCTTTATGGAGTATGTCGCCAAGTACACCGCAGTGGCGGCCCGAGGGGTGACGGCGAAGGTCAGGAACGGGATTTCCGAGTTGCGTTTTGATGGCAAGAAAAACGCCAGACTTGCTGACGGTAAAGTCGCTGATGACGTATCGAACCAGGCGACGAATCCCGCCGAAAAGAGCGCAGAACCTGCTGCAAAGACTTGCACTAACGGGTGCCCTGTTTCGATGGTCACTGGCGAAGAGTTATTGACGTTAACTGACGGCCAACTCGACGGCCTGCTGCCATTCGAATGGACCCGTCTCTATCGCACCAGCGCTGTGGAAATCGACTGCGGTCTCGGCTATGGCTGGAGCCACGCGCTCGCCCACCGCATCGAGATCAATGGCGATGAAGTCATCTGGACCGATCAGGAAAACCGCTCCACCATTTTCCCACTTCCGAGCGAGCAGCGTCCCGCCATCACCAACAGCCTATCGCACGCGGCCATTTTTCTAGGTGACGATCCATCCGAGCTGATTCTCGCGCAGGCTGGCAAGCGACCATCGTTCTATCACTTCCGCTTCGACAGCAAAGGCGCGACCCTGATCGCCATCAGCGATAGCTATGGCAACCGCTTGCACGTTACTCGAGACATCCATGGGCGCATCAAACGTCTCGACAACGGTGCCGGCCGCGCCCTGCTCCTGCGCTACGATCGCAAGCACATCATCGCCGTCGACTATCAACAGTTCCTGCCAGCGGACAATCTTGAGGCCGCATGGAACACAGTGCAGACGCTGGTCACTTACAGCTACGACACGCAGCATCGCCTGATCGAGGCGAAGAATGCCGCCGACGAAGCCGAACGCTATCGCTACAACGACCAGCACGTCATTCTCGAGCGGCAATTGGCAGGCGGCGCGGCGTTCTACTGGGAGTGGGAAAACGAAGGCAAACTGTCTCGGTGTACACGTCACTGGGCCAACTTTTCCCAGATGGAAGCGCAATACGCCTGGGACGACAAAGGCAGCGTTACCGTTACCAACGCCGATGGTAGCGAAGAGGTCTACACCCACGATGATCAGGCGCGACTGATCAGCAAAATTGATCCCGATGGTGCCGAGCATCAAAAAGCCTATAACGACAAGGGTCAATTGATCGCGGAAAAGGACCCATTGGGCGCCGTTACCGAATACCGCTACGACGACAACGGACTGATGACCGCTGTCATCCCCCCAGAAGACGAAGCTACAACTTACGAATATATCAACGGCTTCGTCAGCGACGTTCGTCGCGGCAAAGCCAGTTGGAAGTATCAACGCAACCGACAGGGTGATGTCACTGCGCAGATTGACCCGGACGGCAATGCCACCCATTACAGCTATGACCCGCAGGGTCGTCTGTTGGAAATCCGTCACCCGGACGGCAGCCGTCATCAACTCGGTTGGAACAATCTCGGTCAACTGCTTGAAGAACGTCTTCCCGACGGCGGTCAGCGCAAGTACCGTTACGATGCACTAGGCAGGCAGATCACTCGCCAGGAAGAGTCCGGCGCGATCACTCATTACCAATGGGATGCTGCCAATCGCCTTGCCCAAGTTACGCTGCCCGGCGGCGCCACTCGCGCATTCAGCTACAACGCCTATGGCAATGTCACCGCCGAACGCGATGAACTGGGTCGCATCACCCGCTACGAATACGCCGACAATCTGCACCTCGTCAGCCGCCGCATCAATCCCGACGGTAGCCAACTTCGCTACCGCTACGACAACTCGCGCCTGCTGCTCACTGAAATCGAAAACGAGCGCGGCGAGCATTACCATCTCGATTACTACGCCAACGGTCTGATCCAGCAGGAAACCGGCTTCGACGGTCGTCGCACCGCGTACGAATACGACCTCAACGGCCAACTACTGAAGAAAACCGAATTCGGCGATGACGGTAGCGAACTGGTCACCGAATACCAGCGTGATGCCGCAGGCCGCTTGCTGGTAAAAACGCTACCCGATGGTGAGGAGATTCACTACAGCTACGACGCACTTGGTCGCCTCGTTAACGTCGACGACGGCCACTGGCCGCTCGCCTATAAATACGATCTGCAAGACCGGCTCATCGAGGAACACCAAGGCTGGGGTACTCTGCGCTACGAATACGACAGCGTTGGCCAGCTCAAGCACTGCCGTTTGCCCGATGGCAGCAAACTCGATTACCGCCACCAGCCTGGCGGGCAACTCAGCAGCATCGACCTCAACGGTTCTCGCCTGACCTCTCATCAGTTCAACGCCGGTCGAGAGCAACAGCGCCAACAAGGTCTGCTGCTTAGCCAATACCAATACGATGAACAGGGACGTCTGCAAGCGCACAGCGTCAGCCAACGGGACAAGCACCTGTTCCAGCGTCGCTACAACTACGACGCCAACGGCAATCTCGCCGGAATCGACGACAGCCGCAAAGGCAACCGCAGCTATCACTACGACCCGCTGGATCGCCTGATCAGCGTGCGCGGCGCCATGCCAGAGAGCTTCGCCCATGACCCGGCAGGCAACCTCCTCGGACAAAATGACCTGCCCGTTGCGAACCTCGCAAACGTCAAAGGCAACCGCCTGCTGATGCAAGGCGACCGCCATTACGATTACGACGCCTACGGCAACCTGATCCGCGAGCGTCGCGGCACCGGCCAAAAGCTCATCACCGAATACCGCTACGACTGCCAACACCGCCTGATCGGCGTCAGCCTGCCGGGAGGCAGCACCGCATCTTACAAATACGACGCCTTCGGCCGCCGCATCGAGAAAACCGTCGACGGCCACACCACTGAATTCCTCTGGCAAGGCGAACGCCTCATCGCCGAAAGCGCCAAGAACCGCTACCGCAGCTATATCTACGAACCGGGCAGCTTTCGACCCTTGGCAATGCTCGACGGCGAAGGCCCGCTAAAAGCGGCCCCGTTTTACTACCAACTCGACCACCTCGGCACGCCGCAGGAACTGACCGACTACAGTGGCGAAATCATGTGGTCGGCGAAGTACCGCGCCTATGGCAACCTAGCGGCGCTGGACGTCAGCGAAATCGATAACCCGCTGCGCTTCCAAGGTCAGTATTTCGACGCCGAGACAGGGTTACATTACAACCGCCACCGCTACTACAATCCGGGGACTGGACGGTTTTTGACGCCGGATCCGATCAAGCTTGCGGGTGGGTTGAATAGCTACCAGTACGTGCCTAACCCTACGGGGTGGGTGGACCCGTTAGGCTTAAGCTGTAATGTTGCGCAGTGCCCAAAAGTGCGATCCATTGACCCAAATGAGGTAAGGTTTTCCCAAACCTCTGTCTCATACAACAAGGTCGACAGAGCAGGAAACAATTACACCTATGACAATTTAGTCGCGAGCATGAGAGAAAAAGGTTGGCAAGGTGATCCCATTGATGTGGTCCGAATGCCGGACGGCCATCTCACCAGCATGGATAACACCCGGGTCCGTGCCGCACGCGAAGCCGGTATAAAAGTAGAAGCCAGAGAGCGCGGATATAACGATCCAGTAACTGAGCCAGAACAACAACGCTTTGCTGTTAAGGGAAAAAAACCAGATACGTGGGGCCAGGCGATCGAATTAAGAGTTGGAAAGCAGTCGCCAAAACGTTTCGGAAAGGAAACTCCTTACGGATCTCACGAACTACCAAAATTGAGCGGCAAAGAATGAATAACTATTTAGAAATCACAGGCCGAAGTCATTTTTCTTATCCAAGTGACTTCATTGAAACAATCAACCTAACACCTGCCATAGATATTGAACCTTGGTGGTTCATTGTTTTTGAAGAGGGGGATGTAAATTACTGGTACCACACCTTAAAAAAACTTTACCCACAGAGGGAGCTAATCCCCTTTGCAAGGTTCAACGCAAACGATGACATAGCCTGCTTCGATGGCCGTGATGAATCCGGAAACCCGGAAGTCCTCATAATCCACGCCTACGCTTCAGAAGGCTGGGAGCTTCATGGAACTTATGAGAATTTCAAAGAGTGGTTGAGTGAAGCCATTCAAACTCATTCTACTTGGGAGGAAGAATGAGCAAACTAGGCATCTGCAAGCGAATAAATAAATTGCGGAGGCACGAAGCTTGTTAACCAAACATCATTTTCAGCTTTAAAAAATTTGAACCCTTTCACAAACATCTCGTGACTATCAATGCGTAAAACCACAGATTTACCGTAACGACGTCCGATATCGCATGCTAACGTTTCACTTTGTGTTAAATGAACATGATGCCTAGCCCCGGGCATTAGACCGTTTTTCAAAATAGAGTCAAGGAAACGTATAGCCGTTCCATGATACAAAAAATCCGGAGGTTGAATTTCAGGGTAGTTGCGGCTCACCGATTCCGACGAATGCCCCTGAATTGCTCGAATATATGCTCCATCGCTGGATATCTCAAAACGCTTTTTATCACTATGAAAGACGATATTACTTATAACTTCATAGCTTAATAACTTCCCGACCCTCTCTGAACCTTTTATTAACTCATCTACATTTGCCCAGCCCTCGACATCCAGCAGCAACCCAATCGACTCGGGTTTGTGACGTAACACATAACTTATAAACTTACTAAAATCTTCAAACGAGTCAGTCATCAAACACCTCAAATACAAAAAAACCTGAAAAAACTACAACAACCTTATCAAAGTCTCAACCGTTCAGGAAAAACGCTCCACTGTTTCCCCACTCCCGAGTGAGCAGCGTCCCGCCATCACCAACAGCCTATCGCGCGCGGCCATCTTTTTCTGACGATCTATCCGAGCTGGTTCTCGCAGGCTAGCAAGCGACCATCGTTCTATCACTTCAGCTTCGACTCGGTTGGAACAATCTCGGTCAATTGCTTGAGGAACGCCTACCCGACGGCGGTCAGCGCAAGTACCGTTACGATGCACTAGGCAGGCAGATCACTCGCCAGGAAGAGTCCGGCGCGATCACTCATTACCAATGGGATGCTGCCAATCGCCTTGCCCAAGTTACGCTGCCCGGCGGCGCCACTCGCGCATTCAGCTACAACGCCTACGGCAATGTCACTGCTGAACGCGACGAACTTGGCCGTATCACCCGCTACGAATACGCCGACAACCTGCACCTCGTCAGCCGCCGGATTAATCCCGACGGCAGCCAACTGCGCTATCGCTACGACAACTCGCAACTCAACCTCACCGAGATCGAAAACGAGCGCGGCGAACGCTACCAACTCGATTATTACCCGAACGGCCTGATCCAGCAGGAAACCGGCTTCGACGGCCGCCGCACCGCGTACGAGTACGACCTGAACGGCCAACTGCTGAAGAAAACCGAGTTCGGCGACGACGGTAGCGAACTGGTTACCGAATACCAGCGCGATGCCGCAGGCCGTTTGCTGGTCAAGACGCTGCCCGATGGCGAAGAAATTCACTACAGCTACGACGCACTCGGTCGCCTGGTAAATGTCGACGACGGCCATTGGCCGCTCGCTTATGAATACGACGTGCAAGATCGCTTGATTACCGAGCATCAGGGCTGGGGCACCACGCATTATGCATACGACAGCGTCGGCCAACTCAGCCACTGCCGTCTGCCGGATGGCTGCACGCTCGATTACCGTCATTTGTCCGGTGGACGCCTGAGCAGCATCGACCTGAACGGTTCACGCCTGACCAGCCACCAATTCAATGCAGGCCGCGAGCAACAGCGCCAACAAGGCTTGCTGCTTAGCCAATACCAATACGATGAACAGGGACGTCTGCAAGCGCACAGCGTCAGCCAACGGGACAAACACCTGTTCCAGCGTCGCTACAACTACGATGCCAACGGCAACCTCGCCGGTATTAACGACAGCCGCAAAGGCAACCGCAGCTATCACTACGATCCACTCGACCGACTGATCAGCGTACGCGGCGCCATGCCAGAGAGCTTCGCTCACGACCCGGCAGGCAACCTCCTCGGACAAAATGACCTGCCCGCAGCCAACCTCGCCAACGTCAAAGGCAATCGCCTGCTCATGCAAGGCGACCGCCACTACGATTACGACGCCTACGGCAACCTAGTCCGCGATAGTCGAGGAACAGGCCAAAAACTTGTCACCGAATACCGCTACGACTGCCAGCACCGTCTGATCGGCGTCAGCCTGCCGGGCGGCAGCACAGCAACCTACAAATACGACGCCTTTGGCCGCCGCATTGAAAAGTCAGTCGACGGTCACACCACCGAGTTTCTGTGGCAAGGCGAACGCCTCATCGCTGAAAGCGCCGAGAACCGCTACCGCAGTTACATCTACGAACCGGGCACCTTCCGCCCGTTGGCAATGCTCGACGGCGAAGGCCCCTTAAAAGCGGCCCCGTTCTACTACCAACTCGACCACCTTGGCACGCCGCAGGAACTGACCGACTACAGTGGCGAAATCATGTGGTCGGCAAAATACCGCGCCTACGGCAATCTCGCGGCGCTGGATGTGAGCGAAATCGATAATCCGCTGCGTTTTCAGGGTCAGTATTTCGACGCCGAGACAGGCTTACATTACAACCGCCACCGCTACTACAATCCGGGGACTGGACGGTTCTTGACCCCGGATCCGATCAAGCTTGCGGGTGGGTTGAATAGCTACCAGTACGTGCCTAACCCTACTGGGTGGGTGGATCCGTTGGGGCTGAGCAGCAATAACTGCCCTCCCAAGCGCGTTGATACTAGCGATTACCAGACGCGGAAAGAGTTAAGATCCGACGTCTATAACGCGCTGAGGCCAGGAGGTTTCCATAAAACGAAACATCTGAATGCGAAATCTGCCGACCAAGCCAGAGAATTGAGTTTGGGTAATGGATCACGTGGTGGTCAACCCGAAGCTTCTTATCTGCCCGACATCGCAAACAATGTTAAAGGATTCGAAAAACAAGCTGCATATGGGGCGATAAAAGATGGAAACGTATTCGACCACGGTGGCACTCGATTCATGTTTTACAGATCCGAACACCCTGTAGGCTACAACGAGGGACAACTTACAAACTGGACAAGAATTGAACTAACTGATGGAGGAAATAAGCCTGTGATCCACAGCTTTCCGGCATCACCACAGCAAGTGAAAAAATACATGGGTAAAGCAAAATGAAAAAACTAGAATTCGAACTACAGCCACTCCGAGTGCCTAGCGACTGGACAATAACCATAAATAATTTGTACGAAATAGAACTAACACCGGAAACCGCGCACTGGTTTAGCAGTTCTGTTTTATTAGGTGGTGCAAGACAAAGCACAGGCTATTGCTTCGATTCTAGAGTAGAACCTGAGGGAGACCCAAAGGGCGAGTTCGTGGTAGAGTTTCTTACAATTAAATACGATCGAAAAGGCGAACCAATCGGCGACTCTGCCAAAACCTTGGAAATATTCCGAACAACATGCAAAAAAAAATATATTGAGAAAATAGAGCAATACATGCGCGAAAATTGAAAACAACGAGCCAATCATTAATAAACTACGCATGCTATTTTTCATCAAAAACAAAACCAACTTCAACACTGTTACCTACAGAAGCTTGGGCTTCGGAGAGGCTTCAACCCCTACGAATTTAGGGATACAAACTAAATCATTCACGCAGATCAAATGAAAATTGTATAACCGCCAGCTGGCGGTCACCTGACTAACATCGGCCTCAAGGTTCACGCCTCACGTCTCACCAATTCAACGCCGGTCGCGAGCAAGAGCGGCAGCAAGGCTTGCTGCTCAGCCAATACCAATAACGATGAATAGGGCCGACTGCAAGCGCAAAGCGTCAGCCAGCGGGACAAACACCTGTTCCAGCACCGCTATCAATACGACGCCAATGGCAATCTGGCCGGCATCGACGACAGCCGCAAAGGCAACCGCGGCTATCGCTACGATCCACTCGACCGACTGATCAGCGTACGCGGCGCCATACCAGAGAGCTTCGCCCATGACCCGGCAGGCAACCTCCTCGGACAAAATGACCTGCCCGCAGCCACCCTCGCCAACGTCAAAGGCAATCGCCTGCTCATGCAGGGCGACCGCCATTACGACTACGACGCGTACGGCAACCTGATTCGCGAACGTCGCGGAACCGGCCAAAAGCTCGTCACCTAATACCGCTACGACTGCCAGCATCGCCTGAACGGCGTCAGTCTGCCGGGTGGCAGCACCGCAAGCTACAAATACGACGCTTTCGACCGCCGCATCGAGAAAAAACCGTCGACGACCACACCACTGAATTCCTCTGGCAAGGCGAACGCCTCATCGCTGAGAGCGCAGAGAACGGCTACCGCAGCTACATCTACGAACCGGGCGCCTTCCGGCCGTTGGCAATGCTCGACGGCGAAGGCCCGCTAAAAGCAGCACCGTTCTGCTATCAACTCGATCACCTCGGCACGCCGCAGGAACTCACCGATTACAGCGGCGAGATCAGGTGGTCACCGAAGTACCGCGCCTACGGCAACCTCGCAGCGCTGGATGTCAGCGACATCGATAAGCCGCTGCGTTTTCAAGGGCAGTATTTCGACGCCGAGACAGGGTTACATTACAACCGCTAATGCAATCCGAGCACTGGACGGTTCTTGACGCCGGATCCATTCAAGCTTGCGGGAGGGTTGAATAACTATCAGTACGTGCCTAACGCTACGGGGTGGGTGGATCCTTTGGGGTTGAATACTTGTCTTGGGGGCGAAAACTGTACGCCTAGCATAGGTACTGATGATTCCGCTATAAAACCAAAAGTAGATGACGGCGATCAAAAAGCGCCCGAAACAGGCGGAGCTGCCCGCGCGGCTCTATATTCCGCGAATTGGCCTATAGCAAATTCAAACAGTGCCGTTGAAAAATTCGCTGGAAGCAATCCAATCGTCAGCACCACGGACAAAGGCAAAAGAATATACAAAAATCCTCAAAACGGGATAGAAGTGGTTGAAGATATGGACGGAAACCATTTCAGAATTTATGATCCCTCCTTACCTAGAAAGCGTAAGCATTTAAACCTTGAAGAAATTATTCCGAGCAAAAAAACGCTTCCAAACAGAGGCAAGCCGGAAGAACACAAAGCGAATACAACGAAGTAACACACTTCAACAAGGAACCATAAAAATTGAAAACAATTTCAGTACCCATATCTAAAGATGCAATGTATCGCCTGGACTCAGATGAATGCATACTTGGCGACCTAGAAGAACTATCAGTCTCAGAAGAAGAATTTTTAGCCCTTTCAAAAACGGGAGTGTTTGAGGAAATCAACTCGACGCTAAATAAACTTATCGATGAATATGAAGACGAAAGCATACAAGGTCAAACCGAACTAGAGACAGCCCTCAAGATATTACAAAAATTATTCGCCACTACCAATTTCGACACACTAAAGAAGATCATACATCTCAACGAAATGGCGATGAAATACAATACAGGTATGTTTTTCTACTTCTAACCTCATACTCGACGGCTAAAGCCAATTAAAGCTACGCCGTTCCACAACAAGCTTGGCCACCTAGCACGCCGCAGGAACTTATCGACTACAACAGCGAATAATGTAGACGGCGAAGTACCGCGCCTACGACAATCTCGCAGCGCTTGATGTCAGCGAAATCGATAATCCGCTGCGTTTTCAAGGGCAGTATTTCGACGCCGAGACAGGGTTACATTACAACCGCCACCGCTACTACAGTCCGGGGACTGGCCGGTTCTTGACGCCGGATCCGATCAAGCTTGCGGGCGGGTTGAATAGCTACCAGTACGTGCCTAACCCTACGGGGTGGGCGGATCCCCTAGGGTTGAATACTTGTCCAGGCGGAGATAAATGCGTTCCGGGGCAAAGCGCTGAAATACCTGAAGGAAAAGCCAGTGTAAGCGATGGAGGCCCCCCTCCTCCCGACGTTCAATGGACAAATCATGGCAATAAACATGTGGCGCCTAAGGCTCCTTGGCCATCTGTTGTAAAATCGACCGCTAATGGAGGTGCAGCTAAATATCTACCCGGCACGGACATTGAAGCGTTAGAGCGGCACGCGTTTGCAAATGGTCAAGATGTTAACAACGGAAAACCATGGAAAGTAATTGACATGGGAAAAACCATAGGCGCCAATGACGGAAAAGAAACACAGTACATGCGAGTGGAGTTAAGTGCAAACACAATACATGGACATCCAATATCAGAAGAATCGTTTAGAAAACTAACGAAAAAGAAGAAATAATTTATGAATCTTGAAAACATAAAAAAACTTGGTGGCAAGATAACTTTTGACGAAATATCCAGCCTAGTCGGATCGGATATTTCGCTCATTACAGATGAATTAAGAGAGGATCTTTTGCAAGCGCTACTTCCGCACGAGCAAACAATAGACATTGGTTGGTATCCCGAATTCAGTGAACACGGCGCCTTCAGAATCTCATTAATCGCAAATCAAAATTGGGCATCGCCTATATACACCGAAACGGCCAAAACCTGGGCCGATCTTGAAAAAGCGTTAGACCATACATTGAATAAAGTAAAAATTTAATGGATCGACGAGCTCGCGTTGACTAGCCAGCGTCGACGACGGTCGTTAGCCTTTCGCCTATAAATATGACTTGCAGACCAACTCATCGAGGAACACCAAGTCTGGGGCACCTTGAGCTACGAATACGACAGCGTCGGCCAACTCAGCCACTGCCGTCTGCCGGATGGCTGCACGCTCGATTACCGTCATTTGTCCGGTGGACGCCTGAGCAGCATCGACCTCAATGGCTCACGCCTGACCAGCCACCAGTTCAACGCCGGTCGCGAACAACAGCGCCAGCAAGGTCTGTTACTCAGCCAATACCAATACGATGAACAGGGCCGCCTGCAAGCGCACAGCGTTAGCCAACGGGACAAACACCTGTTCCAGCGTCGCTACCAATACGACGCGAACGGCAACCTCGCCGGCATTAACGACAGCCGCAAAGGCAATCTCAGCTATCACTACGACCCGCTGGATCGCCTGATCAGCGTGCGCGGTGCTATACCTGAAAGCTTCGCCCATGACCCCGCAGGCAACCTGCTCAGCCTAAATGAACTACCTGCGGCGAACCTCGCCAACGTCAAAGGCAACCGCCTGCTGATGCAAGGCGACCGCCATTACGATTACGACGCCTACGGCAACCTGATCCGCGAACGCCGTGGCACCGGCCAAAAGCTCGTCACTGAATACAATTACGACTGCCAGCACCGCCTGATCGGCGTCAGCCTGCCGGGTGGCAGCACCGCAAGCTACAAATACGACGCCTTTGGCCGCCGCATTGAAAAGTCAGTCGACGGTCACACCACCGAGTTTCTGTGGCAAGGCGAACGCCTCATCGCTGAAAGCGCCGAAAACCGCTACCGCAGTTACATCTACGAACCGGGCACCTTCCGCCCGCTGGCAATGCTCGACGGCGAAGGCCCGCTAAAAGCGGCCCCGTTCTACTACCAACTCGACCACCTCGGCACGCCGCAGGAACTGACCGACTACAGCGGCGAAATCATGTGGTCGGCGAAGTATCGCGCGTACGGCAACCTCGCATCGCTGGATGTCAGCGAAATCGATAATCCGCTGCGTTTTCAAGGGCAGTATTTCGACGCCGAGACAGGGTTACATTACAACCGCCACCGCTACTACAATCCGGGGACTGGACGGTTCTTGACGCCGGACCCGATCAAGCTTGCGGGTGGGTTGAATAGCTATCAGTACGTGACCAATCCTACGGGGTGGGTGGATCCTCTAGGATTGAATACATGTCCCGGAGCCGGAGATAAAGATTCATCAGGTAACCGAACTGACCAAGAAGAAAAAAAATCGAAAGTTGATGACGGCAGCCCCGAAGCGCCCTATACCGGACCGATTCCCAAGGCAATGCAGAACAAAATACTGTATGGCACACGGAGCCCCGGCCATAACAAACCAGTAGGCGGTCATTCGGCGCAGGTTATGAACTCTCCAAAATATCAGTACGATATTGTCAGCACTAACAAGGACGGAACTACCAGCGTTAAAAATTTTAAAATGATTTTAGAGCGTAAGGATGGAACCATCGGCTGGTCTGCAGCAAAGTCTCCAAATAGACATACATTTGCGCCGAAATCTTGGAGTGACGCGAAGATCTTGAGAGTTACTGATGAGGTAGCAGCAGAGCCAGGCAGAGTGTTACGGAACGATCCAGGCGCGGTAGTAACCGAACACACCAAAATCGTGGACGGAGTTCAATGGCAGGTTATTAAAGAAAACGATGTCATCACTTCTTCATACCCTACGGGAGCAACACCATGACGACTGGCAATGAAGAAAATCTATATAAAAAGCTCTGCTCATGGATAGGTGAATCTGAAGATTCACCATGGACTGAATACAGCACCGAGCTAGTTGCTAAAACGGTACTCATAGACTTCAGTGATAAGGACTGGGAAGTCCTAAAAAAAGCAATACTCAAAATGCCGGAATTTTGGCAACAAAGATGCGCCGTTTCACTTGGAGAAAATCGTACCACCCAAGCCATAGAAATTTTAAAGATTCTACTTTCAAAATCGGAATATAAAGACGTTAAAGTTATTTCTATTTACGAGCTCGACTGGGCCGAAGTAGCGATTGAAAAAAAGTACGCTCACCATGTAAAACAGATAATAGATACCACACCAAAAAGTGAAATAGAACCAGAAATATATAGTTTACTTGCGAAAGCAGAATCATCAGAAATATAATAGCAAAGCCCACCAAATCTTGTACAAGCGAACTTTTACAATATTGCCGACAAACGCCCAACGCCACTTACCAAAAAGGCGCCAATAAAGAACCAACAATCAATTAAGACAGCCTCTAATCAATCGGCAATCAAAAGAGCAAAATGAATATCTACATTGACATTACAGAATCTTTTGGCGCAATCGATTACGACAATGCAGGCGGAATTATATCCTACATAAATATTCCTCCTACTGAAAACACACAGGATAAACTCCAAGTAGAAATTTTCAATTTTGTTCTCAACCTATTAGATGAGCCAATAACGCCTTCAATAGAAAGCCAAGACTTAAACTTTCTCAAAAACATGGACGAGGATGGCTTCCTAATAATCAAAAAAGCAACCGTTACATTTGAAAAAATAAAAGGCCACGAAACACTGGTACGATTCTTAGATCAAGATGAAGACTACTTATTAAATGAAATTTACAGACCCAAACTGGAAAATAAAGACAAGATCTATGACATTGGCGGTAGATCATTCACATCACCTCAGCTACTAATCAATCTTGCGATTATCTCACCTCAAAAGGTGACTCTTGACTTCTCCGCTTCCGATCATGCCTACATAGCAACATACCATGAACTTCGAAACGTAGCAGAAACTCTAAATTTACAGGCGAAACGCACGCAACCGCCAATTGAAGGAATATTCGAAGTAAATTACAGCAACATGCATACCATAAGCGACTTTGATGCCGGCTATCGAGTTTTCAAAACATAGGAAAGTGTCGACACAAGATCTACGATGCTTGCCCCTTCTCAATGCGGCTTTTTTACAAATGGAACGCCGCGAGTCACATGGCACATCTAACCTGCTCAGCGTACCACGCGCGCGTATACCAACAATACTGACGATCGCGTCACTGCCGAATAGAACGAACTCGGCAGTACTACCCGCTACGAATACACCGACAACCTGGACGTGAACAGCAAAAATCACGACGAGCACAAATACTGGCCTCGAATAAATAATAGACATCGGACGGCATCAATTATTTAGCAAAAAAGGCACTTTTAGAACTTCATTAATTGCAAATCAAGCTTGGAGAATTTCCAATATTCACCGACACCGCCAAAACCTGGAGCGACCTAGAAAAAATTTTAGATCACACACTACATAAAGTTAAACAAATCTGATGCAGCCTTTACAAATCTGGAGTATACGGGGAAAGCAGTGGACCTGACATTGGCTAATACATAGGGTGTGGCGGCGCTACTCTCTCAGCAAAAAAATTGTTTAAGCAACACCCTAAGCTAAAGCAGTCCGCGTTCGATGCCGATGCCGATGCCGATGCAATTAATTTGGGAAAAGCCTCAGACCTGTAGTACAAGGGAGTTTTCTTTCGGTTAAAAAATCTCGACAACCAAACCTATAACAGCGAAAGCAAAACCATGATATTTAAGTGCTCGGGCAACGCAGTCAATCCAAGTACCGTATCTTATAGAAGCTTGGGATTCGGAGAGGCGGTTACGATCAAGACTCAGCCCTACATACTGCAAATCAAACCCGGCGACTTTCCAAGAGAGTTTAAAATCATTGCAGACACGTTTATTTCGGAATGCAGGATTGATGATACCGAGCAAGGCTATGTGGACATCCCAGAGCTTGCGACAGTTGATTACCCGACTTTTAACGAACTTCTGAACAACCATCCAAATCTAGCAGCAAGTTTGATCGAAGATTATCTATATTTCGAACTCTTCTATCATCTTTTTCAAAACCCAACCAACCTACAGCTGGTTATCAACAATATCAACAGCGTATATACAGAGAAAGATTCAATAATAATTACGGGAGACACATACCCATTCAGATACTTCTAGCAGAAGGAAACTTGCTCGACGGCAGGCCCGCCGACTCAGACCTCAACGGTCGACTGTTGAATAAAACCGATCTGGCGACGACGTCAGTGCGCTAATCACCGATTGCTAGTGATCTATTTGCCAGCTCTATTACGCGGTCAGCCTAAAAGTATGTACAGAGCCAGCGGCATGCGCAATGTCCACCATCGGGACAAAGATTGAAACAACGCCGTTACGAGAGCGACTGAAACGCATGAAGTCTAGCTAATGTAAAAGGGTAACCGCCCGCTGATGCCGGGCGATCGCCACTACGATTACACGCTATCCGCCCCCGCCAACCGCACCTGCCTCTCCAACTCCACCTTCAACCCCGGCTCCAATTTCAACTGCCGTGCCAGTTCATCCAGATAGCTCTTCTCCATAAAATTCTCCTCATCCACCAGCATCACACTGGCGATGTACATCTCCGCCGCCATTTCCGGCGTGCTGGCCGCGCGGGCGACGTCGGTGGGGTCGAGGGGTTTGTTGAGTTCGGCGTGGAGCCAGTGTTGCAGCTCCTGGTCGTTGTCGAGTTTGGTGAATTCGCCTTCGATCAGTTCGCGCTCGCGCTCGTCGATGTGGCCGTCGGCTTTGGCGGCGGCGACCAGGGCTTTGAGGATTGCCTGGCTGTGCTCCTCGACTTGCGCGGGTGGCAGGCGGTCGAGGGTTTGTGGTTCGCGTTGTGGTGCGCTGCCTTTTTGGGCGTTGTAGTTGCCGTAGGCCTTGTAGGCCAGTACGCCCAGCGCAGCGAGGCCGCCGTAGATCGCGACTTTGCCGCCGACCTTGCGGACCTTTTTATTGCCGAGCAGCAGGCCCATCGCGCCTGCGGCCAATGCGCCGCCACCCGCGCCTGAAAGCAGGCCGCCGAGGCCGCTGGAGCCAGACGAGCCACCGAGCAAGCCGCCAAGCCCGCTGGCAGCCGATTTGCTGGAAGCGCCGCCGGCCTTGTTCTGCAGCATTTCCTGCCCGGACTTGAGCAGTTGATCGAGCAATCCACGGGTGTTCATGTTCCGTCTCCAAACAAGGGTTATCCGGATCTAAGGCCCTCAGCCTAGTTCGAAAGTGCCCCAATCCGCCCCGTGAGTGTGCTTCGAGATGTTGCTCGCCACTCAGAAGGGCCCGTTCCGAGCGTTACCCAATGAAAAGGGGCGGGCCTTTCGACCTGCCCCCTTATCCCCTCCTCCTTAAAACCGCGAAACACTCCGCATCGCATCCACCAGATAGCGCATGGCGATCCGGTCGCTTTCCGATAGCTCTCGATAACGTTCCACCAGCTTCAATTCCTCGGAATTGAGACGGCGTCTTCTGCGCCCGCCGCCCAAGCAAGGAAAGATGCCCAACATTTCGGTGATGCCCTGTATTTTTGCCATGGACGATGTCCTTCTCTATTGAGTCAAGAAACTGCTGAACCTCACATCGCCCTGCCTCTTCGAGCAGCGTCGTGTGCCCCGCCGGCACGAAGGCTTGTATCCGGTCTTGTCCATAGAATAGGAATTAAATCGGCGTTGAAAAGTGGTTTTTAGAGTAATTAATCGAAAAAAGCAGATATGCCCTCTAAATCAGAGGGCCCTGTCAGAAAAATTACAGACATGTCTTGTTTCATTGCCAGATGGCGCAACGCAAACAAGTCTTTTTGCCCGACAATCGAACCGATTAAGCTAGCGGGCATCTGTTTATAGTCCGTTGCGTTTGGCCGAAGGCATGACCGAACCGTAATTTCCGATCCGACAGGTGCCAGGAACGGCGCTGGATTGCACACGACAGGTTGTATTTATGCACCGCAGGAATTTGCTCAAAGCGTCCATGGCCATTGCGGCCTATACCGGTCTTTCCGCGTCGGGCCTGTTGGCCGCTCGCGCTTGGGCAGCCAATGGCGGCGCCGCCGATGGCGAGGCTCAGGCCTTCGATTTCGAGGCGTTGAAGCGTCAGGCCAAGCAGCTCGCCGGCAATGCCTATCAGGATACGAAACAGGTGTTGCCGCCAACCCTGGCGACCATGACTCCGCAAAATTTCAACGCGATCCGCTACGACGGCGAGCATTCCTTGTGGAAGGAAAACAAAGGTCAGCTGGACGTGCAGTTTTTCCACGTCGGCATGGGTTTCCGTCAGCCGGTGCGCATGTACAGCGTTGATCCGAAGACGCGCATGGCGCGCGAGGTGCATTTCCGCCCGGCGCTGTTCAATTACGAGAACACTTCGGTCGACACCCAGCAGCTCAAGGGCGATCTGGGTTTTGCCGGCTTCAAGCTGTTCAAGGCGCCGGAGCTGGATCGGCATGACGTGGTGTCGTTTCTCGGCGCCAGCTATTTCCGTGCGGTCGATGCTACTGGCCAATATGGCCTCTCCGCACGCGGCCTGGCCATCGACACGTACGCGAAGAAGCGCGAAGAATTTCCCGACTTCACCAAGTTCTGGTTCGAGACGCCGGACAAGAACGCCACGCGTTTTGTGGTCTACGCCCTGCTCGACTCGCCGAGCGCGACCGGCGCCTATCGCTTCGACATCGATTGCCAAGCCGAGCGCGTGGTCATGGAAATCGACGCGCACATCAACGCACGCACCACTATCGAACAACTCGGCGTGGCGCCGATGACCAGCATGTTCAGTTGCGGCACCCACGAACGGCGCATGTGCGACACCATCCACCCGCAGATCCACGACTCCGATCGCCTGGCAATGTGGCGTGGCAATGGCGAGTGGATCTGCCGTCCGTTGAACAACCCGGCGACGCTGCAATTCAACGCATTTGCCGACAAGGACCCGAAGGGTTTCGGCCTGGTGCAGACCGACCACGAATTCGCCAACTATCAGGACACTGTCGACTGGTACAGCAAGCGCCCGAGCCTGTGGGTAGAACCGACAACCGCTTGGGGCGAAGGCTCGATCGATCTGCTGGAAATTCCCACGACCGGCGAGACGCTGGATAACATCGTCGCGTTCTGGACGCCGAAGAAACCCGTGGCTGCCGGTGATTCGCTGAACTACGGGTACAAGCTGTACTGGAGCGCGCTGCCACCGGTCGGCACGCCACTGGCGCGGGTGCACGCGACGCGTTCGGGCATGGGCGGCTTCACCGAGGGTTGGGCGCCGGGTGAGCATTACCCGCCAGTCTGGGCGCGGCGCTTTGCCGTGGACTTCACCGGTGGCGGCCTTGAGCGCCTGCCACAGGGCACCGGGATCGAGCCGGTGATTACCTGTTCCAACGGCAAGGTGCAGGACTTCAGCGTGCTGGTGCTGGATGACATCAAGGGTTACCGGATTCTGTTCGATTGGTATCCGACCAATGACAGTGTCGAGCCAGTGGAACTGCGCCTGTTCATTCGCACCAATGACCGCACGTTGAGCGAGACCTGGCTGTACCAGTATTTCCCGCCGGCGCCGGACAAGCGTAAATACCCTTGAGGTTCTAAGGCGGCTGTTCTGGCGTCATTCGCGAGCAGGCTCGCTCCCACAGGGGTCCGCATTCCTATTGTGGGAGCGAGCCTGCTCGCGAAGAGGCCCGCCTGACAACGCAAAATTGTGCCGAATAGAAAAGCCCCGACCCTCACCGGCTCGGGGCTTTTGCTTTCCAGCCTTCAATCAATCGCGCAAATCCGATTCATGAATCGGCTGATCCCGATGGGTCGCGCGCTGATACTGTGCAGGCCACACTGCTTTGCGCCCACCCAGATCATCGTCGGCATGCAGCGGCCAGTACGGATCGCGCAGCAGCTCTCGGGCGAGGAAAATGATATCGGCCTGACAGGTGCGCAGAATGTGCTCGGCCTGGGCCGGCTCGGTAATCATTCCGACAGTACCGGTGGCAATGCCTGACTCTTTGCGTACCCGCTCGGCAAAGCGCGTCTGATAACCGGGTCCGACCGGAATTTCCGCGTTTGCAGCTGTCCCTCCTGAAGACACGTCGATGAGATCGGCGCCCAGCGTGTGAAGGCGACGCGCCAGCTCCACGGTTTCGTCCGGATTCCAGCCGTCTTCGACCCAGTCGGTCGCCGAGACGCGGACAAACACTGGCAATTCCTCCGGCCATACCGCCCTCACCGCTTCAGTGACTTGCAGCACCAGACGGATGCGATTCTCGAACGAACCACCGTACTGATCGCGACGTTGGTTGCTCAGCGGCGAAAGAAACTGATGCAGCAGATAGCCGTGCGCGGCATGCACCTCGACCACGCTGAACCCCGCCGTCAGCGCGCGCTTGGCCGCGTCGACAAAGGCCTGGATCACTTCGGCGATCTGCCCTTCATCGAGCTGTTTCGGCTGGGTGTGCTGCGGATCGAAAGCAATCGGCGATGGCCCGACCGGGGTCCAGCCGCCATCCTCGGGTTTGACACTGCCATGCTTGCCGATCCACGGCCGGTGGGTGCTGGCCTTGCGCCCGGCGTGGGCCAGCTGAATGCCAGCGACCGCGCCCTGGGCGGTGATGAAGCGAGTGATGCGTTGCAGCGGTTCGATCTGTTCGTCGTTCCAGAGGCCAAGGTCTTCGGCGGTGATGCGCCCGTCGGCGGTAACCGCCGTGGCTTCGGTGAAAACCAGACCGGCACCGCCCACCGCGCGGCTGCCCAGGTGCACCAGGTGCCAGTCGTTGGCCAAGCCGTCGACGCTGGAGTACTGGCACATCGGCGACACGGCGATGCGGTTGGGCAGGGTCAGTTGGCGCAGGGTAAAGGGTTCAAGCAGCAGACTCATGGGGCACCTCTCGAATCAGTGGGCAGGCTCCAGGGTTCTGTTTGAAAAGTCGACGAGTGACAGAAAAAGGGTGCAGCACCCGCCCCCGCGGGCAAAAAACGACAAAACGTCACAAGGCCAATCAAGCAGTGCTTAGAGCCTAGTCGACAACCGGGAATGACGGAGGGTTCAGAGTAATTCAGTGTGTGAAAGGACACTTTCGCGAGCAGGCTCGCTCCCACAAGACTGCACCGTACCTGTGGGAGCGAACCTGCTCGCGAATGGCTTAACGCGGTTCGATGTGGGCGATCATCAACTGCACAGTCTCGTTGCCACGAAACTCGTTAACGTCGAGCTTGTAAGCCAGTTCAACCCATTGAATCGTCGGGTTCGGCCACACATCGCGATCAATGCCAAACGCGATGCCATCGAGCTTCACCGAACCGCATTCGCTTTTCAGCACCACTTTCAAATGCCGTTCGCCGACCACACGCTGCTCGACCAGTTGAAACACACCGTGAAACAGCGGCTCCGGAAAGTGCTGACCCCATGGCCCGGCGTGGCGCAAGGCGCGAGCCAGTTCGAGATGAAACTCTTCAACGGCCAGCGTGCCGTCCGACAACATGCGCCCGGTGAGGTCTTCTTCGCGAAGTTGCCTACGTACTTCAGCGTCGAATGCCTCGGCGAACAGCGGAAAATTCTCCTGCGGCAAGGTCAGACCAGCGGCCATCGCGTGGCCACCGTACTTGGCGATCAGGTTCGGATGCTGCGCCGCGACCACGCTCAGCGCATCGCGAATATGGAAGCCCTGCACCGAGCGACCGGAGCCCTTGAGCAGACCATCACCGGCATCGGCAAAAGCAATGGTCGGGCGGAAATAGCGCTCTTTCATGCGCGAAGCGAGAATGCCGATCACACCCTGGTGCCACTCCGGGTCGAACAGGCACAGACCGAACGGCATCGACTCGACCGGCAGATCCTTGAGCTGCGCCAGCGCTTCACGCTGCATGCCCTGCTCGATGGATTTGCGATCCTGGTTCATGCCGTCCAGTTGCGCAGCCATTTCCCGCGCCAGATTGGCGTCGGCGGTGAGCAGGCATTCGATGCCCAGGCTCATGTCGTCCAGACGTCCGGCGGCGTTCAGGCGCGGGCCGACGATAAAACCCAAGTCGGTGGAAGTGATCCGCGCAGCCTCTCGCTTGGCGACTTCGAGAATCGCCTTGATCCCTGGCCGCGCCCGGCCGGCGCGAATCCGCTCCAGCCCTTGATGCACAAGAATGCGGTTGTTGGCATCCAGCGGTACAACGTCAGCGACGCTGCCCAGCGCCACCAGATCGAGCAGTTCGCCGATGTTCGGTTGCGGTTTGCTCTCGTACCAGCCAAGGCTGCGCAGGCGTGCGCGCAAGGCCATCAACACATAAAAAATCACCCCGACGCCAGCCAGCGCTTTGCTCGGAAACTCGCAGCCTGGCTGATTCGGATTGACCAGCGCATCAGCCTGCGGCAGTTCATCGCCGGGCAAGTGGTGGTCGGTGATCAACACCTTCAGTCCGGCGCGCTTGGCCGCCGCGACGCCTTCGACACTGGAAATACCATTGTCGACGGTGATCAATAATTGCGGTTCACGGGTCAGCGCGACTTCGACGATTTCCGGCGTCAGGCCATAGCCGTATTCGAAACGGTTGGGCACCAGGTAATCGACATGCGCCGCGCCCAGCAGGCGCAGGCCGAGGACCCCGACGGTGCTGGCGGTGGCGCCGTCCGCGTCGAAGTCGCCAACAATGAGAATGCGCTGACGCTGCTCCAGAGCCGTCACTAGCAGGTCGACCGCCGCATCAATGCCTTTGAGCTGCTGGAACGGGATCAAGCGCGCCAGACTTTTGTCCAGCTCCGCTTCCGATTGCACGCCCCGCGCCGCGTACAGGCGGGTCAGCAGTGGCGGCAGATTACCAAGGAAAGGCAGCGTGGCAGGCAGTTGACGAGGTTCGATACGCATGGGGCGACGGAGGCTTCTCTTTGATTCGTGGGAAATATCAGCGGTGTCACGACCTCAGCCGCGCTCACCTTGCAGCCACTGCAACTGGACTTCGTGCTGACCGCGGTCGTCGGTGACGAAGATTGTGCCTTCGCTGATCATCACGTCCCATTTGATAACGCGCGGCATGTCCTTGGCGAGGGTCTCCAGCACTTCCTGCGGAACAGCTGCGATGTTGACGTTTTTCAGGTTCTTGATCGCCGGGATCACCTTGGTTTCCCAGACACGCAGGCTGCCGTAGGCCAGCAGGCTGGTGCGTTCAGTGCGGCGCGAGCACCAGGTCAGGCGATCGGCATCCGGCTGGCCAACTTCGATCCAGTGCAGGACACGGTCGTCCAGGCTCTTTTCCCACAAGGCCGGTTCATCCACGTCTGACAGACCACGGCCGAACGACAGCTGCTCGTTGTACCAGAGCGCGTAGGCCAGCAGCCGCACGGTCATGCGCTCTTCGGTCTCCGAAGGATGCCGGGCGATGGTCTGCTTGACGCTTTCGTAGACGCTGCGGTCGAGGTCGGTGAGGTTCAGTTCGAATTTGTAGGTAGTGGACGGCTGTGCCATGAACGGGCTTCTTGATACGAGGAAAGTCGGCAAGTCTAACCGATGCCGCAGGCAATCATCGAATTGATGGCAATCCATCTGCGGCGTCTGACAGCCGGCTATGTTAAAACCCTGTATCCGTTCAGCCTTGTCCTACAGGATTTCGCATGCCGTTCACCAGCAAACCGCTCTCGGGTCTGAAAGTCATTGAATTGGGTACGCTGATCGCCGGGCCGTTTGCCTCGCGCATTTGCGGCGAATTCGGCGCCGAGGTGATCAAGATCGAGTCGCCGGACGGCGGCGATCCCCTGCGCAAGTGGCGCAAGTTGTACGAAGGCACCTCGTTGTGGTGGTTCGTCCAGGCGCGCAACAAGAAGTCGCTGACCCTCAATCTGAAACACCCCGACGGTTTGGCGATCCTGAAACAACTGCTGGGCGAAGCCGACATCCTCATCGAGAATTTCCGCCCCGGCGTCTTGGAAAAACTCGGTCTGAGATGGGAAACCCTGCACGCGCTGAACCCGAAACTGGTGATGGTGCGCCTCTCCGGTTTTGGTCAGACCGGGCCGATGAAGGACCAGCCAGGTTTCGGCGCGGTCGGCGAATCCATGGGCGGCCTGCGGTACATCACCGGTTTCGAAGATCGGCCACCGGTGCGTACCGGGATTTCCATCGGTGATTCGATTGCCGCGCTGTGGGGCGTGATCGGTGCGCTGATGGCGCTGCGTCATCGCGAGGTCAACGGCGGGCTGGGCCAAGTGGTCGACGTTGCGCTGTATGAAGCTATCTTCGCGATGATGGAAAGCATGGTGCCGGAGTTCGACGTGTTCGGTTTCATCCGCGAGCGCAGCGGCAACATCATGCCGGGCATCACGCCCTCTTCGATCCACACCAGCGCCGACGGCAAGCATGTACAGATCGGCGCCAATGGTGATGCAATCTTCAAACGCTTCATGCTCGTGATTGGCCGCGAAGATCTTGCCAACGACCCACTGCTGGCCAGTAACGACGGGCGTGACAGTCGCCGGGACGAGTTGTATGGCGTGATTGATCGCTGGGTCAATTCCTTACCGCTGCAGACCGTTCTCGACTTGCTCAATCAGGCCGACGTACCGGTCAGCCGGATCTTCAGCGCCGAGGACATGTTCAACGATCCGCAATACCTGGCGCGGGAGATGTTCCTGCATGCCAAGCTGCCGGACGGCAAGGACTTCAAGATGCCCGGCATCGTGCCGAAGCTGTCGGAAACGCCGGGGTCCTCCGAGTGGGTCGGACCGCAGCTTGGCGAACACAATGCGCAGGTGCTTGGCGATCTGGGCTACGACGCGGCGCAAATCGCTCGGCTGCGTGAAGACGGGGCCATCTGAGCAGCGCCGGGTGCTTCGGTTTTTCAAGCAACAAGCCGCGCACCGCGCAAACGCCGGGCAAAAGAAACCCCGAGAAGTGGGGAGACGACTCGGGGTTAAACGGGGTCTGCTTCGAGACCCGTAGCAGCAAGCGACAAGCACCGGAGCACAATGCTTGATCCTGCTGTTATGGGCTCTGACTGACAGGGATGCAGGAAGGTTCCCACAAAAAATATTTCATCTTTACAGGGCCGGACGCTTGTCCAGAGCTGCATTGCGCAACGCCGCAATGACGCAGGGTTCCAGCCGCCCTTCGGCGATCATCACGTCACGGTGCAGGCCGTCCACCACGTCGGTCAGCAAGCGCTTGTCGCTCAACTGGGCCTGATTGAATTCGCGTTCCACCACAATGGCGCCGCTGCTGTTCTTCAGCGTCACCAGACATTCACCATGGCTGCCGCGAGGGGTCAGCGTCACCTGATACGGGCTCAGAGCCTCACCGAGCAATAGACTGATACTTTCCATCTCGATCTCCACTCAATAGTCCGAAAACACAGTGCCTGGGGCGTGTTCACATTAAATGACCACCGGCCCGAGAAGAAAGTTCTGCCTGTCGCGTCCCGACCTTGCGGCTCCGCGTCTGACAGAGCATGCACGGCGAAGATGACAGAAAAATATTCGCCGGTTTCAGGCCTCGATGAGCTCGTGCGGGGCGATCAGATAACTGTCCAGCAGACCTCTCATCAACACCGCCGAAACCGGCGTTTGCAGCCGTCCCAGCAGGCGCAGGCGTTGCTGGCGGAGCAGCGGCTCCAGATCACTCATCAGACTCTGCGCGACCGAGCCCAGCAGAATCAGGGCACGCGCCTCATGGTGCGCCGCCAGGTGATGAATCAAAGCCAGCCCATCGCCACCTTTGAGCTGCGGATCGCAAATGGCGATATCGACCGCGCCGCGATGCCCCAGTGAACTCAAGGCTGACGCCAGCGAAGGCGCGGTCAATACATCGTAGATGCCGATGGCATTGAGCATTTGATGCAATGCCATCAGCTGGAACGGGTTGGGTTCAAGAATCAGGACTTTAAGCGAGCGCATGGGCGACCTCTGGAGCGATCATCGCGGACTCTCACCGCAGTTGTCGTTCACTCTAGGGCAGGCGTCTTAAGCCTCCCATCAGAAAAGTAGCCGCGTCTTGCAGGACATTTCCCTTCTTTACTGCAGACAGCGACACCCGCTCTCGGTCCTGCGCTGAGTGATATCGGTCCAGCCACCCAACAGGCCGCGCAATTTACCGTCACCGCTGTAAAACGGCACGGTCCACTGATACACCTCGCGAGACCCGCCCTTGAACAGCAGCTGTCGTTTGCTGAAGCGCGACTTGCGGGTCTGCAACTGGGCGATGAATTCATCGTGCAGCATCCGCGCAGTGGTTTCCGGAAACGCATCGACTTCGATCAGCAGGCGCCCCTGCATCTGGTCCAGGCGCACCGACAGTGCTTCCTCGTAACTGCGATTGCAGATGATCAAGCGCCCGTGCAGATCACGGACAAACACCGGATCCGGCATCGAATCGATCAGGGCGTGCTGAAAGGCCAGTTGATCACCCAGCTCCTTTTCCGCTGCGCAGCGCAGCTTGATTACGGCTGCCAGACGCCTGTTCCACACCAGCGACAGCATTCCGAAAACGCCGATTACCCCCATCGCCCAACATGCCCACTCGACCAGCCGTTCCCAGACGGAGGGCACGGGCGGCGGCGAAACGCCTGCCAGCCACTTGAGACGCATCGCCCGCAACTCCGCCGCAGGGAACGCTTCCAGCGCCTTGTTGAGAATACTCAGTAGTTGCGGCATGCCTTTTCGTACAGCCAGATGATCGGCTTCCCACTTGCCCTCTACCAGGGCACCGACCTTGAGCATGCCCAACGGATAGAGCTGCGCGCCGATTTCGTTTTCGATGGTTGCGTAGGCTTCACCGCTCTCGACCAGCGCCCGCGCTTCGGCGTAGGTTTTCACCGAGCGTATTTCAATCGACGGATAATCGCGCCGAATCGCATCCTCCAGGGCATGACGGGCGGGCAGCACCAGAACACGCTTGGCCAGTTGCTCGAAAGACTCCACCCGCGGGGTATTGGCATGTCCGACAAAAACCCAGCCTGCCCCTCCAAAAGCATGACTGAAATCGAGAAACGCCTTGCGATCATCACTCATGGCCAAGGTCGTACTGATGTCCGCGACCCCGCTTTGCAGGCGATCGAGCATATGGTCGGTAGAGAACGATTCCTGGTGCTCGAATTGCAGGCCGGTCATTGCGCTGACGCGCTTGAGCACATCGTTGTTCAGACCGCTCCACTGGCCATGTTCGTCCTGAAACAGGTACAACGGATATTGCACCGATGCCACCGTCACTCTGGGGTTGTCACGTATCCATTGCTGCTCGTGCGCATCCAGCTCGATAGCCTGGACACTGGCTGACGCATTGGCCTGATCGAGTGCCATTTGCGCTGCCATGCCGCTGTGTGTCCACCCCAGCACCGCCAACAAAAACAACCAGCCCAGTGCCGGTTTCAAACCTCTGTAAAACAGCATTGCCATTTCCTTCGTGATCGACTCACCCGTCCTTCGTGGGTGAAAACCCGAGCAGTGTGGCAGCAGAAACAAAAAAGCCCGTCAGGAGACGGGCTTCAAAATGTGACAGCTTTTACTGGCTTAGAGCGGCTTGCCGCGGTTGCCATGCAGGCTGACAAAGGCTTGCACGGCTTTCAGGTCGTTTGGCAGAACCGTGCAGCGCTCGTTTCGCTCAAACAAATCAGAAAGATGTGCAGGTAGTTCGAGCGCTTTTCCTACACCCGCTTTCTCCACTGCCTCAGGAAACTTGACCGGATGGGCAGTACCCAGAATGACCATCGGAATATCCAGGCTGCGACGGCATTCGCGCGCGGCTTTCACACCGATGGCAGTGTGCGGGTCGAGCACCTCACCGGTTTGCTCGTAGATGTCGGCGATGGTTTCGCAGGTCTGCGCATCGTCCACCGCCAGCGAATCGAACAGCTTGCGTGCTTCGGTCCAGCGCTCTTGCTCGACGCTGAAACTGCCGTCCTTTTTGAACGAGTCCATCAGGCCGGCAATCGCCGCACCGTTACGGCCGTGCAGGTCGAACAGCAGGCGCTCGAAGTTCGACGACACCATGATGTCCATCGACGGCGACAGCGTTGCGTGCAGGGTTTCCTTGACGTACTGGTTGCCGCTCATGAAGCGGTGCAGGATGTCGTTGCGGTTGGTCGCGACGATCAACTGGTTGATCGGCAGGCCCATGTTGCGCGCCAGGTAACCGGCGAAGATGTCGCCGAAGTTACCGGTCGGTACCGAGAACGACACCGAACGCGCCGGACCGCCCAACTGCAGGGACGCATGGAAGTAGTAAACGATCTGGGCCATGATCCGCGCCCAGTTGATCGAGTTCACCGCCACCAGACGCGTGCCTTTGAGGAAGCTCTGGTCGGCGAAGCTGTTCTTGACCATTTCCTGGCAGTCGTCGAAGTTGCCTTCGATGGCGATGTTGTGGATGTTCTCGCCGAAGATCGTTGTCATCTGCCGACGCTGCACTTCCGATACGCGCTGATGCGGGTGCAGGATGAAGATGTCGACGTTTTCGCAGTGCTTGCAGCCTTCGATGGCCGCAGAACCGGTGTCACCAGAGGTGGCACCGACAATCACCACGCGCTCGCCGCGCTTTTCCAGCACGTAATCGAGCAGACGACCGAGCAGTTGCAGGGCGAAGTCCTTGAACGCCAGGGTCGGGCCGTGGAACAGCTCAAGCACCCATTCATTACCGTTCAACTGACGCAGTGGCGCCACGGCGCTGTGGGCGAACACACCGTAGGTTTCTTCGAGAATCTTCTTGAAATCGGCATCCGGAATGCTGCCGGTGACAAACGGGCGCATCACCCGGAAGGCCAGTTCGTGATACGGCAGGCCAGCCCAGGAAGCGATCTCTTCCTGAGTAAAACGTGGCAGGTTTTCCGGGACGTACAGACCGCCATCGGTCGCCAGACCGGCCAGCAGGACCTCTTCAAAATTCAGGGCCGGGGCCTGGCCGCGAGTACTGATATAACGCATAGGGGCAAACCTTTGGTTTGAGCTGCAAGCCTCAAGCTGCAAGCTGCAAGTCAAAGCCGAACCGCTTCGTCTTGCCGCTTGTAACTTGCCGCTTGCCGCTGCTTTTAGTTCAAATGTTCGACACGGATCCGTACAACCGGGCCGTCGACGCCAGCCAGTGCTTCCAGCGCGGTGATCGCATCGTTGATGCGTTGCTCGACCACGCGGTGGGTCAGCAGGATCATCGGCACCAGGCCGTCATGCTCTTCGACTTCCTTCTGCATGATCGATTCGATATTGATGCCGCGCTCCGACAGGATGCTCGCCACCTGCGCCAGTACGCCCGGATGATCCTTGGCGTGAATGCGCAGGTAGTAAGCGCTTTCGCAGGCTTCGATCGGCAGGATCGGATGGGCCGATAGCGAGTCCGGCTGGAAGGCCAGGTGCGGCACACGGTTTTCCGGGTCGGAAGTCATCGCGCGAACCACGTCGACCAGATCGGCGATCACCGACGAAGCGGTCGGCTCCATGCCAGCGCCGGCACCGTAGAACAGCGTCGAACCGGCGGCGTCGCCGTTGACCATCACTGCGTTCATCACGCCGTTGACGTTGGCAATCAGGCGATCGGCCGGAATCAGCGTCGGGTGCACGCGCAACTCGATGCCGGCGTCAGTGCTGCGCGCCACGCCGAGGTGCTTGATGCGATAGCCCAGCGCTTCGGCGTAGTTGACGTCGGCGGTGGTCAGTTTGGTGATGCCTTCGGTGTAAGCCTTGTCGAATTGCAGCGGAATGCCGAAGGCAATCGACGCCAGAATGGTCAGCTTGTGCGCGGCATCGATGCCTTCGACGTCGAAGGTCGGGTCGGCTTCGGCGTAACCCAGCGCTTGCGCTTCGGCGAGTACGTCTTCAAACGTACGGCCCTTCTCGCGCATTTCGGTGAGGATGAAGTTGCCGGTACCGTTGATGATCCCGGCAACCCAGTTGATGCGGTTGGCGGACAGGCCTTCGCGGATCGCCTTGATCACCGGAATGCCACCGGCCACCGCCGCTTCGAATGCCACGATCACGCCTTTCTCGCGTGCCTTGGCGAAAATCTCATTACCGTGAACGGCTATCAGCGCCTTGTTCGCGGTGACCACATGCTTGCCATTCTCGATGGCCTTGAGTACCAGCTCGCGGGCAACGGTGTAGCCGCCCATCAGCTCTATGACGATGTCGATCTCAGGGTTCGTGGCCACTTCGAAGACATCGTTGGTAATCGCAATACCGGTCGTCTGGAACTGAGGCTTTGGCGTGCGCGTGGCAATTTGTGCCACTTCGATTCCACGCCCGGCACGACGAGCAATTTCCTCGGCGTTGCGCTGAAGTACGTTGAAGGTACCGCCACCGACGGTCCCTAACCCACAGATGCCTACTTTGACCGGATTCACTGTGAACTCCCCATGAAACGGCCGACACAGGGTCGGCCGGAAAACAACCGCGTGCTCGCGGCTCTCTGTTGATGGCCCGGCGCTGTTGCCGCCGGACCACGATCGTCAACGGTTGCCCGTGACGATGCGAATTACTTCGCGCCCAGCGCCAGTTTGGCGACTTGTGGCGCCGGCTGGTAGCCCGGAATGACCTGGCCGTCGGCCAAAACGATGGCCGGTGTACCGTTCACGCCGATCGACTGACCGAGGGCGAATTGCTTGGAAACCGGGTTATCGCACTTGGCGGCCTTGATTTCCTTGCCATCGACCATTTTGTCCATGGCAGCTTTCTTGTCTTTCGAGCACCACACTGCTTGCAGCTGCTCGTCACCCGGCGAATTCAGGCCTTGGCGCGGGAACGCCACGTAGCGCACTTCAATGCCGCGCTTGTTCAGCTCCGGCACTTCGGCGTGCAGTTTGTGGCAGTACGGGCAAGTGGTGTCAGTGAACACGGTGATATGCGATTTGGTCTCGCCCACGGCCGGGTACACCACGGTTTCGGCCACCGGGATGGCATTGATCAGTTTGGAAATGCCCAGGCGTTCGGTCTTCTCGGTCAGGTTGACCGGTTTGCCATTCGCCAGCTGATACAGGTTGCCCTGCACGATGTACTGGCCATCGGCGCTGGCGTACAGCACGCGGCTGCCTTTGAGTTTGACTTCATACATGCCAGGCAACGGGCTGGCACTGATGCTCTCGACCGGAACCTCGAGTTCGAGTTTTTCCAGGCTTTGACGAATGGCTTTGTCAGCCGCGTCGTCGGCGACGGCAAAGGTGCTCACCAACGCAATGGCGGCGGCGGCGAAAATCTGGGTCAGACGCATGAGTACTCCTGAGGGCGGGCCAATGGAACGGTCAGAACGCCCGTGCGAAACACCGGGTCATAACCGTCCATCGTGCAAACCGGCAAAGCCTAACACATAAGGTCACGAGGGCCGAATGCGCCTGTCGCCACACACTCATGTGCAACTGACACATCTTCATGCTTGTACAACTGAACCACGACCACATGTGGCTGACACACATTATTGTGGCGAGGGGATTTATCCCCGCTGGGTTGCGAAGCAGCCCTAAACCATCCACCGCGATCTTCCAGTCAAAATCGAGCCAGCCGGGTTTGCGACTGCTGCGCAGCCGAACGGGGATAAATCCCCTCGGCACAGGTCAGTGTTTCAACATTATGGGATGTGTCAGCCGCGTGGGTGGTGTTTGGCGTGCAGGTCCTGCAATCGGGCGCGGGCGACGTGGGTATAGATCTGCGTCGTAGACAGGTCGCTGTGGCCGAGCAGCATCTGCACCACGCGCAAGTCCGCGCCATGGTTGAGCAGGTGTGTGGCGAACGCGTGGCGCAAGGTGTGCGGCGACAGCGACTTGCTGATCCCGGCGACCTTGGCCTGATGCTTGATCCGATGCCAGAACGTCTGCCGGGTCATCTGCTCGCCGCGCTGACTGGGGAACAGCACATCGCTGGGGCGGCCACCGAGCAACTCGCCACGACCATCACGCATATAGCGCTCGACCCACACAATCGCCTCCTCGCCCATCGGCACCAGACGCTCCTTGCTGCCCTTGCCCATCACCCGCAATACGCCCTGGCGCAGGTTGACCTGCTCCAGCGTCAGGCTGATCAGTTCGGTCACCCGTAGGCCACAGGCGTACAGCACTTCCAGCATCGCGCGGTCGCGCTGGCCGATGGCTTCGCTCAGATCCGGCGCCTTGAGCAGCGCTTCGACGTCGGCTTCCGACAGCGACTTGGGCAACGGCCGACCCAGTTGCGGCATGTCGACGCGCAACGTCGGGTCTACGCTGATCAGTTTTTCCCGCAACAGATAGCGATAAAAGCCACGCACCCCGGAGAGAAATCTCGCGGTGGAGCGCGGCTTGTAGTTTTGCTCCAGCCGCCACGCCAGATGATCGAGGATCAATTCGCGGCCGGCATTGATCAGTTCGAGATTTTTCTCCTGCAACCAGCCGTTGAACAGCGCGAGGTCACTGCGATAGGCGTCGCGGGTGTTGTCGGACAGGCCTTTCTCCAGCCATAAAGCGTCGAGGAATTGATCAATCAGCGGATGGTCGATGGCAGGCATGGGTGCTCGGGGCAGGCAGTTTTTCACACTGCGCGCAAATAGACAGTGAACGACGGGAATGGCCGCTAGTCTTTCATAGCCAGCCAGATCAAGGAACAGGGAGCATCAATGAACGAGCAGCAAATTCTCTTGGCATTTGGCGGGATCGGCGCGGCGGCGCTGGGTTGTCAGTGGCTGGCATGGCGCCTGAAGCTGCCGGCCATTCTGTTTCTGCTGCTGACCGGCATTCTGGCCGGCCCGCTGCTGGGTTGGCTCGACCCGCAGGAAATGTTCGGCCCGCTGCTGATGCCACTGGTGTCGCTGGCAGTGGCGCTGATCCTGTTCGAAGGCAGCCTGACCCTGCACCTGTCGGAATGGAAAGAGATCGGCAGCGTCGTCCATCGCCTGGTGACCCTCGGTGCGATCTCGACCTGGATCGTCATCGCGGTCGCCACGCACTTTCTGCTGAGCTTCGACTGGATGCTGGCGATTCTGTTTGGCAGCCTGACGCTGGTTACCGGTCCGACCGTAATCGTGCCGATGCTGCGGGTGGTGCGGCCAAAAGCCTCGATCGCCAACATCCTGCGCTGGGAAGGCATCGTCATCGATCCGATCGGCGCTCTGCTCGCGGTCGTGGTGTACAGCTTCATCATCGCCAGCGCTGAAGGCCATGGCCTCAAGCAAAGCCTCTTCACCTTCGGCGGGGTGATTCTCTGCGGCGCCGTGTTTGGTGTCGTCGGGGGTTGGCTGCTGGGGACGGTGATCCGGCGTCAGTGGCTGCCGGAATACTTGCATAACCTGGCCTCGCTGGCAGCCGTGCTGGCGATCTTCATCGGTGCCAACCAAGTGATGCATGAGTCCGGACTGCTGGCGGTGACGCTGATGGGCATGTGGCTGGCCAACATGAAAGGCGTGGACGTGCGGCACATCCTGCACTTCAAGGAAAACCTCAGCGTATTGCTGATTTCCGGACTGTTCATCCTGCTCGCGGCGCGCCTAGACCTGGACGCTTTGCTTGGCCTGGGACCGCTGGTGTTGATTCTGCTGTTGGTGATCCAGCTGATCGCCCGTCCGTTGAATGTTTTGCTCAGCACCGCCGGCTCCAGTCTCAGCTGGCGTGAACGGGCGTTGCTGTGCTGGATCGCGCCGCGCGGGATCGTCGCTGCGGCTGTCTCGGCGATTTTCGCGATTCGCCTGGATGAATCCGGGCATGAAGGCGCCCTGCTCCTGGTGCCGCTGACCTTTGCGGTGATCATCGGCACCGTGGTTTTGCAAAGCGCAACGGCGCGACCGCTGGCACGGCTGTTAAAGGTCGCCGAACCGGCGCCGAGCGGTTTTCTGATCGTTGGTGCCAATGGCCCGGCCCGTGAATTGGGCAAGTCGCTGCAGCAACTGGGCAGTCGCGTGCTGCTGACCGATTCGAGCTGGGAGAATATCCGCGCGGCACGTATGGAAGGCTTGCCGACCTATTTCGGCAACCCGGCGTCGCAGCATGCCGACGCGCATCTGGATCTGGTGGGGTTGGGGCATTTGCTGGCGCTGTCACCGTCAGGCGAGCTGAACACACTGGCGGCGATGCGCTTTCGTCATGACTTCGGTCATCAGCGCCTGTTCGGTCTGGCCAGCGGCCATGAAAGCCGCCGCAGCGACAAGCACCGCGCAAGCCTGGAACACCGGGGCAATCAATTGGGCAGTGAGGCACTGACCTATTCGAAACTGGCTGGCCAGATGGGCCAGGGAGCGGAGCTTTACAGCACGACATTGACGGACGGCTTCGGCTGGGAGGATTACCAAGCGCTGCACGGCAATCGCGCGACGCTGCTGTTCATGCGTGATGACAGCGGCTGGGTGCATGTGGTGACGCCGGAAACGGCGCTGAAGCCTGGGGCTGGATGGACGTTGCTGGCGTTGATTCAACCGCAAGGTTCCAGCGCCTGACGGATCGATTCGCGAGCAGGCTCGCTCCCACTGTATTCCCGTGGGAGCGAGCCTGCTCGCGAAGGCCGCGACTGGGTCACGGACAGACTGAAGATCTTTGCAGCACAAATCCCGGGCAACAAAAAAGCAGCCCGTAGGCTGCTTTTTTCTGCATCGGAAGCTGGGCTTAAGCCAGTTTTTCCTTGATGCGTGCTGCTTTACCCGACAGGTCGCGCAGGTAGTACAGCTTGGCTTTACGTACGTCACCGCGACGTTTAACAGCCATGCTGTCGATCTGCGGGGAGTAGGTCTGGAAAGTACGTTCTACGCCAACACCGTTGGAGATTTTACGAACGGTGAACGCACTGTTCACGCCGCGGTTACGCTTGGCGATTACAACGCCTTCGAACGCTTGCAGACGGGAACGATCGCCTTCCTTCACTTTCACCTGAACGACAATAGTGTCGCCTGGGGCGAAGGTAGGGATTTCTTTGGTCATCTGCTCTGCTTCGAGTGCAAGGATGATTTTGTTGGTCATGCTGTGCTCCTAAGGTAAATCGTTCGATCTACCATCGATACGTTGTTAACTATCGTCCCGCTCGCGGATGTATTCCTCGAGCAGCTTCTTCTCTTCTCCAGAAAGCGAGCGGCTTTCCAGAAGATCGGCGCGTCGTTCATAGGTCCGACCAAGGGACTGCTGTAAACGCCAACGCCGGATATGCGCGTGATTGCCACTCAGCAACACGTCGGGAACACGCTGATCCGCATACACCTCCGGTCGGGTGTAGTGCGGGCAATCCAGCAAACCATCCGTAAAGGAATCTTCCTCGGCGGAGTCCGCATGCCCTAAAGCTCCAGGCAGCAGTCGTGTAACCGCATCGATCAGGACCATCGCCGGCAGCTCGCCGCCAGACAGTACATAGTCGCCAATCGACCACTCTTCATCGACATGAGCCTCAATAAAGCGCTCGTCAATGCCTTCGTAGCGGCCGGCAATCAGGATCAATGCATCCGATTGTGCCAGCTCGCGTACCGCCGACTGAGTCAGTTGACGGCCTTGGGGGGACAGGTAAATCACCTTCGCCGCCTCCCCGGCTGCTGCCTTGGCCTGAGCCAGCGCATCTTCCAGGGGCTTGATCTTCATCACCATGCCCGGACCACCGCCAAACGGGCGATCGTCCACAGTGTGATGCCGATCCGTCGTGTAATCTCGCGGATTCCAACAGGTCAGCTGCAAGAGCCCCTGTTTGACCGCACGACTGGTGATGCCGTAATCGCCAATGGCGGAAAACATCTCGGGAAACAAACTGATCACTTCTACGCGCAAGTTAGCCACGTTCAGAAGTCCGCGTCCCAATCCACCTTCATCTCGCCCGCTTCCAGGTCGACGGCCAACACGCATTGCTCCGTATAGGGCAACAGGCGTTCGCGATCATCCAGGCTGCCAGCGCAAGGCTTGACGACCATTACATCATTGGCGCCGGTTTCCAGAAGATGATCGATTTTCCCGAGCAGTTGCCCAAGGGTGTCGATGACCTTCAGACCTTCCAGCTGGTACCAGTAGTACTCGCCTTCGGTCAATTCAGCGAACAGGTTGCGCGGCACGCAGATCTCATAACCGGCCAGAAGACGAGCTTCTTCACGATCATCGAGACCCTTGAGCTTGGCGACCAGGAACTTGTCGCTCCCGCGTCCACTGACCAGCTCGACCTGTTTGACATTGCCTTCGCGCTTGAGCGTCCAGGTTTTGTACTGCAACAGGTTTTCAGTCGGATCAGTAAAGGAATAAACCTTCACTTCGCCGCGAACGCCATGAACAGAATAAATTTTGCCAATAACGATCAAATCATCGGCAGGGGCTGGCGTCGCGTTCATATTGCTCAGGCCGCAGCCTTGGCAGATTCCTTCAACAACTGAGCAACGCGCTCAGAAGGTTGTGCACCAACGCTCAGCCAGTAGGCAACGCGCTCTTGGTTCACGGACAGACGGATTTCCTGACCACGGGCAACAGGGTTGAAGAAACCAACCTGTTCTTTGTGGGAGCCGTCACGCGGGTTACGCGAGTCGGTTACGGTCAGGTGGTAAAACGGGCGCTTTTTGGAGCCGCCAAGGGCAAGACGGATTGTTAGCATGTGAACATCGTTCCTGTAGTCGGTGCTGCAAATCTAAATGCACAGCGGGCATGGGTGCCCGAAAGGCCGCATATTCTAAGGAATATCCGGACTTTTGCAAATGACTTTTTCCGGCGCCCATGGCATGCCGTGCAGATTTGCATAGAGAGCCGTCGATAAAAACGGCCAGTCAGCTCCCGCCGAGTGCGGGTTTGCTGTTGATCCTGCGTCCTTGCAGGGTCTGCGCCGGTGCGACGACCGGCGAAGTCTTTACATTTTCGGCATGCCGCCGCCGGGCAACATACCGCCCATGCCGCGCATCATTTTTGCCATACCGCCCTTGGCGGTGAATTTCTTCATCATCTTCTGCATCTGCTTGTGCTGCTTGATCAAGCGGCCGATGTCCTGCACCTGCGTGCCGGAACCCATGGCGATCCGGCGCTTGCGCGAACCGCTGATCAGCTCAGGGTCGCGGCGCTCGGCCGGGGTCATGGAATTGATGATGGCTTCCATCTGCTTGAACTGCTTCTCTGCGGCGTTCTGGGCATTGCCCATCTGCGACAGGTTGACCCCGCCGATGCTCGGCAGTTTGTCCATGAGGCCGCCGAGGCCGCCCATGTTCTTCATTTGTTGCAGCTGATCGCGGAAGTCTTCGAGGTCGAAACCCTTGCCCTTCTTCAGCTTCTTGGCCAGTTTGTCGGCCTTGTCCTTGTCCAGCGTCGCTTCGGCCTGTTCGATCAGGCTGAGCACGTCGCCCATGCCGAGGATCCGCGAGGCGATACGCTCAGGGTGGAACGGATCGAGCGCTTCGCTCTTCTCGCCCATACCGATGAACTTGATCGGCTTGCCGGTAATGGCGCGCACCGACAGCGCGGCACCGCCACGGGCGTCGCCGTCGACCTTGGTCAGGATCACACCGGTCAACGGCAGCGCATCGCCAAAGGCCTTGGCCGTGTTGGCGGCGTCCTGACCGGTCATGGCGTCGACCACGAACAGGGTTTCGACCGGGTTGATCGCGGCGTGCAGCGCCTTGATCTCGCCCATCATCTCTTCGTCGATGTGCAGACGACCGGCGGTGTCGACGATGACCACGTCGATGAATTTCAGTTTGGCTTCTTTAATAGCTGCGTTGGCGATGTCGACCGGCTTCTGGCTCAGGTCGGACGGGAAGAACGTCACGCCGATGTCGTTGGCCAGGGTTTCCAGCTGCTTGATCGCCGCCGGACGGTAGATGTCCGCCGAAACAACCATGACCGACTTCTTCTTGCGCTCTTTAAGAAAGCGCGCCAGTTTGCCGGCAGTGGTGGTTTTACCCGCGCCCTGCAGACCGGCCATCAGAATCACGGCTGGCGGAACGGCACTCAGGTTGAGGTCTTCGTTGGCCGCGCCCATCAGGCTTTCGAGCTCGGCCTGGACGATCTTCACGAACGCCTGGCCCGGCGTCAGGCTGCGCGACACCTCGGTGCCGACAGCGCGCTCCTTGACCGAATTGACGAAGTCCTTGACCACCGGCAGTGCGACGTCAGCTTCGAGCAACGCCATGCGCACTTCACGCAGGGTGTCTTTGATATTGTCCTCGGTCAGCTTGGCCTTGCCGGTGACATGGCGCAGCGTCTGCGAGAGACGGTCGGTTAAGTTTTCAAACATTGCGCGATCCTTTCAGGCCCTGTACGAACCGGGATAATGGCGGCCCAGACCGGAATCAACATGTGCTCGGCGAGCCTGCGGCGTGGGCAGGTCGCGGATTATAGCGAAGACTGCGGCTGGCGGACACCTCGCCGTCAGCTTGCGGAGTCTTTCGTGCCGTGGCGGTTCTATGCCAAACTCAGCGCCTTTCGGGCTCGCCTAACAGGATTTATGCTCCCCTTGTCACCCAGTTTGCTGACCACCCTCGCCGCCGCCCTGCTCTATGCCGCTGCGACCGTCTATCAAAGCACCCGCCTGGCCACCGGCGCCAAGGCGAACAAGCGCCTGCTGGTCAGCCTCGGCGTCTTCGCCGTGCTCGCCCACGGCGCCAGCCTGCTTACACATCTATTGACCCCGATCGGCCTTGGCCTGGACTTCTTCAGTGCGTCCAGTCTGATCGCTGCTGCGGTGATTGCCCTGACTCTGCTCGCCTGTTCACGGATCCCGGTGGAAAACCTGCTGGTGCTGCTGTTCCCGCTGGGGGCGATCACGGTATTGCTGGCGCAGTTCGCACCGACCGGCACGGTACAGATCATCGATGAAGAGCCGGGCATCCTCGCGCACATTCTATTGTCGATCCTCGCCTACGGCATGTTCACCATCGCCGTGTTCCAGGCGTTGCTGCTGCTGGTTCAGGACCATCAACTCAAGCACAAGCACCCGTCCGGGCTGATCAAGAACTTCCCGCCCCTGCAAACCATGGAAAGCCTGCTGTTCGGCTTTCTCTGGGCCGGCTGGACGCTGCTGTCGCTGTCGCTGATTTCCGGCTGGCTGTTCGTCGAGAACCTGTTCGCTCAGCATCTGGTGCACAAGACCCTGCTGGCCTGTCTGGCATGGATCGTCTTCAGCGTGCTGTTGTGGGGCCGCAACCGTCTGGGCTGGCGCGGCCACAAGGCAATTCGCTGGACCCTCGCCGGTTTCTGCCTGCTGATGCTGGCGTACTTCGGCAGCAAACTGGTTCGTGAATACATTCTGCACATCTGACGGGCGGCATAAATGGACGGTTTGCCCATAGGGCCGATGCTCGCGGTATTTGTCCTGCTGATTTTATGGTCAGGGCTGTTTACCGCCGTCGAAACCGCGCAGCAACACTTGCTCGCGCAACGTATCGCCTCGCGCGCCAGCGATAAACCGCTGGCGAAGCTGAGCTTCCCGCTCGACAGCCTGATCCTCTGCAACACCCTGTGCCGCGCCCTCGCAGTGATCATCGCGACGCTGCTGGCGATTTTCCTCTGCGAAGAAAACGGCCCGTGGGCGGCCTGCCTTGGCGCCGGTGGCATCCTGTTGGTGTTCGCTGATTATTTCCCGCGCACAGTGGCTCGGCGCTATCCCGACGCTGTGCTGGCGTTCGGCAATGCCCTGCTGACCGTGCCGATGAAAATCGTCTACCCGTTCGCGTGGCTGTTCAGCCGGGTCAGCGCTTTGTTGATAACCCCGTTCACGCGCAAGGCTCAGGTGGTGCAACAGAGCGAGGACGAGTTGCCGACCGATCACGATGAGGATCACGAGCATCCGGTCCGCAGCCATCCGGTATCGGGCATTCATGCGCTGGACAACATCACGGTCAATGACATTCTGGTGCCGCGCAGTGATGTCGACGGCATCAACCTCGACGATTCGATCGAAGAGATCATCGAGCAACTGCGCGAGAACAAGCGCACGCGTCTGCCGGTGTTTCACAGCGACATCAATCAGGTCGAAGCGGTGCTCAACACCCGCCAGATCGGCCATTTGCTGAGCAACGGCGGATTGACCCGCGAGGCGCTGCTGGCCGCCAGCTACGAGCCCTACTTCGTCCCGGAAAGCACGCCGCTGCAACTGCAACTGCTGAACTTCCACAAGCAGCAACGCCGTCTCGGCATGGTCGTGGACGAGTACGGTGAAGTGCTGGGCATCGTCACCCTTGAAGACATTCTCGAAGAAATCGTCGGCGAATTCGAAAGCGAGCACAGCCTCGACAATCCGCACATTCATCCCCAGGCCGACGGGCGTATGTTGATTGATGGCGCCGCGTCGATCCGCGACCTGAACAAGTGCCTGGGCTGGCATCTGCCGAGCGACGGGCCAAAGACCCTGAACGGCCTGGTCACCGAAGCGCTGGAAACCATTCCGGAAAGCGCGGTGTGCCTGAAGATCGGGCGTTATCGACTGGAAATCCTCGAGACCGAGGAGAACCGGGTGAGCAAGGTGTTGATCTGGCTGACCTCATCGGTGCCTGCTCTGATGCCTGCTCGATAAAGCTGCATTGTTTGCGCTTGTTTGATCGTTAGCCCCCTTCCTATAATCGAGGCGCTTACCCAAGCGCCGTCGATCCCTGTGCCTACCCGGCACTGCCCGGATCCTGACTGTTTCCGCTGCAAACCGACGACTGTTCCTACTCGAAACAGCGCTCGCGCCCTACCCCACATCCCTGGGTGTTCGACCATAATAATTCGCTCCACTGGAGCTCATGACTGTCAGGGATCACCGCATGACGACCCATACCGCTTACAGCGAAACCGCGCCTGCCCAGCCGACCAATTCCGCCACCCGCGTGGCCACGGCAAGCTTCATCGGCACCGCCATCGAGTTCTACGACTTCTACGTTTACGCCACTGCTGCGGCACTGGTGATCGGACCAGTGTTCTTTCCGCAGACCTCCGGCACGGCGCAGATGCTTTCCGCTTTTCTCACTTTCGGCATTGCCTTCCTCGCCCGACCACTGGGTTCGGCACTGTTTGGCCACTTCGGCGACCGCATCGGGCGCAAGTCGACGCTGGTCGCCTCGCTGCTGTTGATGGGCGTGTGCACCACCTTGATTGGCGTGTTGCCGGGCTACGACAGCATTGGTGCCTGGGCGCCGATTCTCCTGTGCGTGCTGCGCTTCGGTCAGGGCCTGGGCCTTGGCGGCGAATGGGGCGGTGCGGCGCTGCTGGCTACGGAAAACGCGCCGAAGGGCAAACGCGCCTGGTTCGGCATGTTCCCGCAGCTCGGCCCATCGATTGGTTTTCTTGCGGCCAACGGTCTGTTCCTGACCCTTGCGATGACCCTGGATGATGAACAGTTCCGCAGCTGGGGCTGGCGCATTCCGTTTCTGCTCAGCGCGGCGCTGGTGATGGTCGGCCTGTATGTGCGCCTGAAATTGCATGAAACGCCAGTGTTCGCCAATGCGATCGCCCGTCAGGAGCGAGTGAAAGTGCCGCTGGTGGAGTTGTTCAGCCAATACTGGGCGCCGACCCTGCTCGGGGCGGCGGCGATGGTGGTGTGCTATGCGCTGTTCTATATCTCGACGGTGTTTTCCCTGAGCTACGGCGTGGCCACGCTGGGTTATAGCCGCGAAACGTTCCTCGGCCTGCTGTGCTTTGCTGTGTTGTTCATGGCCGCCGCGACGCCATTATCCGCTTGGGCCAGCGACCGTTACGGGCGCAAACCGGTGCTGATCATCGGAGGCGTGCTGGCGATTCTGTCCGGATTCCTGATGGAACCGTTGCTGACGCAGGGCTCGACCTGGGGCGTGGCGCTGTTTCTGTGCATCGAGCTGTTTTTGATGGGCGTGACATTCGCACCGATGGGCGCGCTTTTGCCTGAGCTGTTTCCAACCCACGTGCGTTATACCGGCGCTTCAGCGGCGTACAACCTGGGCGGGATCGTCGGGGCCTCGGCGGCGCCGTTCTTTGCGCAGAAACTGGTGGCGATGGGTGGGTTGAGCTATGTCGGCGGGTATGTGTCGGCGGCGGCGGTGTTGAGTCTGATTGCGGTGCTGTGCTTGAAGGAGACGCGCAATAACGATCTGAATCAGGTTGCCTGACAGATCGCTATCGCGGGCAAGCCCGCTCCCACAGGGTTTTGGGATTGGTCACAGATTCTGTGTTCACCCAGTCCCATGTGGGAGCGAGCCTGCTCGCGAATAGCTGCCGCGACCCGGTTTACAGCTCGACAACAACCGCCTGCGACGCACGGGTCGCCTTGGCACGTGCGGCCTCGATCGACTCATCACGGGCCAGCGCCACGCCCATGCGGCGCTGACCGTTCACTTCCGGCTTGCCGAACAGACGCAGCGCGGTGTCCGGCTCGCTCAGCGCAGCGCCCAGATTGGCGAATGCAGTCTGGGTCGACTGGCCTTCAACCAGAATCACTGCCGACGCCGACGGGCCGAACTGACGGATCAGCGGTACCGGCAGACCGAGAATGGCGCGGGCATGCAGGGCGAATTGCGACAGGTCCTGAGAAATCAGCGTGACCAGACCGGTGTCATGCGGCCGTGGCGAGACTTCGCTGAACCACACCTGATCACCTTTGATGAACAGCTCGACGCCGAACAGACCACGGCCACCCAGTGCTTCAGTGACTGCTTTGGCAACGCGCTCGGATTCAGCCAGAGCAATCGGGCTCATGGCCTGCGGCTGCCAGGATTCCTGATAGTCGCCTTTCTCCTGACGGTGGCCGACCGGTGCGCAGAACGTGGTGCCGCCAATGTGGCGCACGGTCAGCAGGGTGATTTCGTAGTCAAAGTCGATGAAGCCTTCGATGATCACCCGACCTTTGCCGGCGCGACCGCCCTCTTGCGCGTAATCCCAGGCCTTCTGCACATCATCGGCGCTGCGCAGCAGGCTTTGGCCCTTGCCTGACGAACTCATCACTGGCTTGACCACGCAAGGGAAACCCAGGTCCTGAACGGCTTTGCTGTAGTCCTCGAAGGTGTCGGCAAAGTGGTACGGCGAGGTCGGCAGATCCAGCTCTTCGGCAGCCAGACGACGGATGCCTTCGCGGTTCATTGTCAGCTGCGCCGCACGCGCGGTCGGAATCACGGTGAAGCCTTCGGCTTCCAGCTCGACCAGCGTGGCGGTAGCGATGGCTTCGATTTCCGGCACGATGAAGTGCGGCTTCTCGGCTTCGATCACTGCACGCAGAGCGGCACCGTCGAGCATGTTGATCACGTGGCTGCGATGGGCGACTTGCATGGCCGGCGCGTTGGCGTAGCGGTCGACGGCAATCACTTCAACGCCCAGGCGCTGCAGTTCGATTACCACTTCCTTGCCCAACTCACCACAGCCACACAGCAATACGCGGGTCGCGGTTGGCGACAATGGAGTTCCGATACGGGTCATCTCAGGTCCTCAAAGGAAGCGGATCATCGAGGAAAGCCACGCAGGTGCGCTTTCCATGGGGAGAAAGCGCGGCATTTTACATGAACCCGAGGGTTTGGCTTCAGCTGGCGACAGCCTGTTTGCGATCACGCCAGGCCATGATCAGCCAGACGGCGGTGACGCCGGCGAACTTGGAGGCCAGCGCGGTGATGATCACCGGCGGCGTCAAGGCGTCGATCATGCCGAAGAAGATGAAGGTATCCAGTGGAATGCTCAGCGCCGAACTGATCCACAGACGGTCGCGCAACGGCCGCTTGGTGATGCTGAACACCAGCCAGTCGATGCACTCGGAGACCGCGAACGCCGTGGCGCTGGCCAGCGCGATGGATGGGTCGGACGTGATGTAGGAGAGCACCAGCGCCGCCAGCATCGCCACGATCGCGCCATGACCGAAGCGCGTTTGCACCATGTCGCGCAGCACGAACACCAGGCCGCCCCAGGCCGACCAGATGATGTCCAGGTGCGGTGCGGTGGAAAAGGCGAAGTTGATCAGCACGACGCTGCTGATGTAGGCGATGAGGAAGATCATGGGGGGCGGCCTGTCGATTTGGCGCACAGGTTACTTGAGCGCTGGTATTGCGCCAATAGGTGCGGTGACAGGACCGACGTCTTCGCGAGCAGGCTCGCTCCCACAGTGGAATGCATTTTCAAGGTGGGAGCGAGCCTGCTCGCGAAAGCGGTGGTTCAGACGCCTGACTTCGCGGGAATCATCCAGACCAATCCACTCGCCTTCGCCCGTTCATGACACAACCCCAGCACCACGCGGCGCTCGTCATTGTTCATGCGGCCCCAGCGGGTGATCTCCGCGACCGTGCGCTGGCATCCGGTACAAACGTCATCTTCATCCAGCGCGCAAATATTCACGCACGGCGAGGCGACGGGTCGTTCAACAGTCGTCATTGTTCCTGCTCGACCAGATCGCGGGCGTAACGCTGCGAGTTATGCACATAGTGCGCGGCGCTGGCTTCGAGCATCTTCTTTTGCGCCTCGGTCAGTTCACGCACGACCTTGCCCGGCGAGCCCATCACCAGCGAACCGTCGGGAATTTCCTTGCCTTCGCCGATCAGCGAATTGGCGCCGATGATGCAGTTCTTGCCGATCTTCGCGCCGTTGAGAATCACCGCGTTGATACCGATCAGGCTGTAATCGCCGACCGTGCAGCCGTGGAGCATGGCGTTGTGGCCGATGGTCACGCCGGTACCGATGGTCAGTGGATAGCCCATGTCGGTGTGCATCACCGTACCGTCCTGCACGTTGCTGTTCTTGCCGATGAGGATCAGTTCGTTGTCGCCGCGCAACACAGCGTTGAACCAGACGTTGGCGCCCTCTTCCAGGCGAACCTTGCCCACCAGCACGGCATTGGGCGCGACCCAGCTCTGTGGATGGGTTTCGACACGGGCGTCGCCCAGGCGGTATTTCATCTTGTTTTCCTCAGGGCTCACGGCCGTTCGAACGACGGCTCAGGTATCGATAAAGCTTTTCGGCGGTCGGTGCAGGCTGATTTTGGCGTCATAGAGCAGGTTGATCAACTCGACGATCATGATCGCCGTCAGGCCCCAGATCTTGTACTCGCCGAAGCGATAGCTCGGCACGTACCAACTGCGGCCCTGATAATCGATGCGATGGGTATGCTCACGCGGGTCCTTGCGGAAGAATTCCAGCGGCACGCTGAAGACGGCGGCGATCTCGGCATCATTGGGCTGGTATTCGACAAAGTCGGGAATCACGCCGACATACGGCGTTACCTTGATGCCGTGCAGGGAGATCAGCGGACTCAGCGGGCCGATGACTTCGACCAGACCCGGTGGCAGGCCGATCTCTTCTTCGGCTTCGCGCAGCGCGGTGAATATGAGGTCCGGATCTTCCGGGTCGCGTCGCCCTCCGGGGAAGGCGACCTCGCCGCCATGGGTCGAAAGCCCGCTGGCGCGCAGGGTCAGGACCAGTTCCGGTTCGTCACTGCGGGTGATCGGCACCAGCACGGCGGCTTCGGGAAAACGTGCGTCGGTCTCCAGCGTGCGCGGTGTGTGGTTGCTTACCCTATGCAGTAGCTCGTCCAGCATGAGTGTTCTCGATCGGTGCCTTGCTCCGCATCATGCACCAATCAAAGCGAGCGCCCAAGCCCCCGAAACCCGTCGTGTCGCGAAACGACAACTTGCCGACCGGCCCCGCTGCACGCCAAGATAGGCGCAGCATTCAGGAACCCGAGCATGAAATTTTGCAGCCACTGCGGTAACCCGGTCACCCAGCGCATTCCCGAAGGCGACTCGCGGCTGCGATTTGTCTGCGACAGCTGTCAGACCATTCACTACCAGAACCCCAATATCGTCGCCGGTTGCGTGCCGACCTGGGGGACGAAAGTGCTGCTCTGCCGCCGCGCCATCGAGCCGCGTCTCGGTTACTGGACGCTACCTGCCGGTTTCATGGAAAACGGCGAGACCATCGAGCAGGCCGCCATCCGCGAAACCGCCGAAGAAGCCTGCGCCCGGGTGCGCAACCTGAGCATCTACACGCTGATCGACGTGCCGCACATCAGCCAGGTGCATGTGTTCTTCCGCGCCGAACTGGCCGATCTGCAGTATGCGGCCGGGCCGGAAAGCCTTGAAGTGCAGCTGTTCGAAGAAGCCGACATTCCCTGGGACGAGCTGGCTTTCCGCACGGTCGGGCGCACGCTGGAATGCTTCTTTGCGGATCGGCGCAGCGAGGTTTACCCGGTGCGTTCGGAGTCGATTCCGCCACTGGTGCAGCCGGCGATCACTTGAGCTTCGCGGCACCCTGCCGATAACCACACCTGCATCTATCAATATGTGTCTGCGTCATTCTTGGGGAATCGTTTCAATGCGTTGGTTGCTTGCCCTGTTGTGCCTTTCGTTCGTCAGCGTTTCGCAAGCGTCATTCGTGACCACCGTGACGCCCTCGAACACTCCACTGATCGAAAAAGTCCTGGTACTGAAATCGGCCCACCAACTGCAGTTGATTGCCGACGGCAAGCCGCTGAAGACCTATCGCATCTCCTTGGGCAAGGGCGCGAAGAAAGGCCCGAAACTGATCGAGGGTGACAAACGCACACCCGAAGGTTTCTATTGGATCGACTGGCGCAAGACCAGCGACAAATTCAACCTGTCGATGCACATTTCCTACCCGAACATCAGCGATGCCGCCCGCGCGCGTCGTGAAGGCGTCGAGCCCGGCGGGATGATCATGATCCACGGCACTCCGGATTCGGCAGACAATCCTGAGCAGTTGTTCCACACCCTCGACTGGACCGACGGCTGCATCGCCATGCGCAACGTCGACATGCGTGAAGTGTGGAATCTGGTACCGGACGGCACGATGATCGAGATTCGTCCGTAACCTCGACCGCTGGTCACCGCAAAAAAAATAAATCAAAAGATCGCAGCCTGCGACAGCGCCTACAGGGGTGATACCACTCTCAACTGTAGAAGCTGTCGCAGGCTGCGATCTTTTGCTTTTTATAGGCCATCACTAATACCACTTTAAACACTGCCCCCTGAAACCCGCCAATCCATTGGGCCAGACGCCAGTTCATCGCGTTGACATGGTATTCAAGTGGTATTAGCTTCCGTCGCACAAGCGAGCCACAACAATCCTATACTCGCGACGGAAACGACCTACATGAACGACCTCCAGCCCCTACGTCCCGACGATTCCCAGCCGACGCCGCTGTACTTGCAACTGGCGCGCAATCTGGAAGCGGCGATTCATGCCGGGCAGTGGAAGGCCGAACAGGCGATGCCGTCCGAGCGCAACCTCAGCGACCAGCTCGGCATCTCCCGGGTCACCGCACGCAAGGCTTTGGAAGTTTTGCTCGAGCAAGGCCTGATCCGCCGCCTGCAAGGCTCGGGCACGTTCATCACCCCACGCCTGGAACAACCGCTGTCGCGTCTGTCCGGCTTCAGCGAAATGCTGCGCCTGAAAGGTTTCGTGCCGAGCTCGAAATGGCTGGAGCGGGAGATCACCCTGCCGACCCACGAAGAATTGATCCGCCTCGGCCTGTCGCCGAATGACAAGGTGGCGCGCATGAAGCGCCTGCGCAAAGCCGATGACACGGTCATGGCGATCGAAATGAGCACCCTGCCCGCCTCGATCATGCCCAGGCCGCAAGCGGTGGGCGATTCGCTTTACGAATACCTCGACGGCATCGGCAAACCGATCGTCCGCGCCCTTCAGCACATCCAGGCAATCAACGCCTCGGACGAATTCGCCGCACTGGTCGGCATCGCCCCCGGCACCGCCATGCTGCTGATGACCCGGGTCGGCTATCTGGAAGACAACACGCCGATCGAAGTCACCGACACCTATTGCCGCAACGACTACTACGACTTTGTTGCAGAGCTGCGCCGCTGAGCGCGGCCCCAAGCGAGAACGAAAATGTCCGAAGACAACATCCTCACCGCCAGCGGCTGGGTTCGCGGCCGGCTGATTCACGAACACGGCAAGGTCGTGTCGATCGAAGGCGTGCCCTGCGACCCGGCCACTAACGATCTGCCCTATCTGCTGCCGGGTTTCATCGACCTGCATGTGCATGGCGGCGGTGGCAAAGACATCATGGAAGGCGCCGAAGCCTTCGAAACCATCAGCAAAACCCACGTGCGTTTCGGCACCACTTCGCTGTTGGCCACGACAATGACTGCGCCGAGTGCGGAGATCTCAAATGTCCTGAAAGAGGTAGGACAATTCTGCGAACAGCGTCCGAAAGGCGCCGCGCGTGTTCTCGGCGTGCACCTTGAAGGCCCGTACATCAACCCGGGAAAACTCGGCGCTCAACCGAACTTCGCCCACACCGCATTGATGGCCGAAGTCGAAGAATATCTGGCGCTGGCGCCGATCCGCGTCATCACCATTGCCCCGGAAATCGCCGGTCACGATGCGTTGATCCGTGAGCTGAGCAGTCGGGGCATCCGCATGCAGATCGGGCACACCCTCGGCAGCTACGAGGAAGGCGTGGCCGCGCTGGCTGCCGGTGCCAGCAGTTTCACCCACCTCTACAACGCCATGAGCCCGCTGCATCACCGCGAGCCGGGCATCGTCGGCGCAGCACTGGCCCACGCCAAATACGCCGAGCTGATTCCCGATCTGCTGCACGTGCATCCCGGCGCCATCCGCGTGGCCCTGCGTTCGATCCCGTGCCTGTATTGCGTCACCGATTCGACCGCCGCCGCCGGCATGCCCGACGGTGAATACAAGCTTGGCAGCCACACCGTGACCAAATGCCTGGGCGGCGTGCGCCTGCCCGACGGCACGCTGGCCGGCAGCACCCTGACCATGGATCAGGCCCTGCGCAATCTGGTCAAGATCGGTTTGCCGATCGCCGAAGCCTCGCAGCGTCTGTCGCAATTTCCCGCCGACTACCTCGGCATCACCGAACGCGGGCGCCTTGCCCCCGGCGCCTGGGCCGACTGCGTGCGGCTCGATCGCTCACTCACACTGACCGCCGTCATGGTCGAAGGAGAAGACATTGACTTCAAAAATGCTTGAAGAGGCGCTGTCCTCGTTCGAGGCCGTGCAAGCCCAACTGCAACAGCTCGACGCGCCGATGATCGAGATCGCCGGGCGTCTGCGCCGGCAGCCACCGCAAGTGGCGATGACCGTCGCCCGTGGCAGTTCCGACCACGCGGCGAGCTACTTCGCCTACCTGACCATGCAGCAACTGGGCGTGCCGGTGGCCTCGTTGCCGATGTCGGTGGTGACCATGCAGCAGGCGCCACTGAAAGTCAGCGGTCAGGTCGCCTTTGCGTTTTCGCAGTCGGGACAGAGCCCGGATCTGGTCAACAGCCTGCGCCTGTTGCGCAAGCGTGGCGCGCTGAGCGTGTCGATGGTTAACGCTGCCGACTCGCCACTGGAGGCAGCGTGTGAATTCAGCCTGCCGCTGCTTGCCGGGACTGAAAGCAGCGTCGCCGCGACCAAAAGCTTTATCGCCACTCTCAGCGCCAGCGCGCGTTTGATCGCGCACTGGAAAGAGGACAGCGAATTGCTGCAAGCCCACGATGCGCTGCCAGAAGGCCTGCGCGAAGCGGCGAAACAGGACTGGAGCGTGGCCATCGAGGCCCTGCGCGATTGCGAGCGCCTGATGGTGATCGGCCGTGGCGCCGGTTTCGCGATTGCCCAGGAAGCGGCGCTGAAGTTCAAGGAAACCTCGGCGATTCAGGCCGAAGCGTTCAGCAGTGCCGAAGTCCGTCATGGGCCGATGGCACTGATCGACGAACACTATCCGCTGCTGGTTTTCGCCCCGCGCGGTGCCGAGCAGGCCGGCCTGCTGAGCCTGGCGGCGGAAATGCGCCAGCGCGGCGCCCGGGTCTTGCTCGCCGCGCCAGATGACGTCAACGAACGCGACCTGACCTTGACCCGCGCCGAACACCCGGCCCTCGACCCGATTCTGGCGATCCAGAGCTTTTACGTGATGGCCGCAGGCCTGGCCGTGGCGCGGGGCATGGACCCGGATCAGCCGCGCCATTTGAGCAAAGTGACCCGCACGCATTAAGTCCGACTGACTGCACACCTGATGAGACCCAGCCATGCCCGACAACAATAAAGAGCTGACCCTCAGCGCCCCGCTCAGCGGCCCGGTGCTGACGCTCGCCAACGTCCCGGACGCGGTGTTCGCCAGTGGCGCGATGGGCGACGGCATCGCCATCGACCCGCTCAACGACACGCTGTATTCGCCCTGCGCCGGCGTGGTCATCCACGTTGCCCGCAGCAGCCACGCGGTGACCGTGCGCGCCGACAACGGTGCGGAAATCCTCCTGCATCTGGGCCTCGACACCGTTGAACTTAACGGCGAAGGTTTCGCCATGCTGGTCAAGGAAAGCGATCGCGTCAGCCTCGGTCAGCCGCTGCTGCGCTATGACCTGGACAAGGTCGGCCAGCACTGCAAAAGCCTGGTCAGCCTGTTGATCCTGACCAACAGCGCGGATTTTCAGGTGCGGCCGATCACCCTCAAAGCGGTGAAAGTCGGCGAGCCGTTGCTGCACATCATCGCGCGCAATGTGGTGGCGGCGAATACCGATACAAGCGGCGGGCCTGAGGTTCGTGGTCAAGTGCAGGTCGCTCATCGCGGCGGCTTGCATGCGCGCCCCGCTGCGCTGATCCGCCAGACCGCCCAGGGGTTCAGCAGCCACTCACAGCTGCACTTCAACGGCAAATCGGCGCCGTGCAACAGTCTGATCGGTTTGATGGGGCTGGCGATTGGTGAGCAGGATGAGGTGCAGGTCAGTTGTCAGGGGCCGGACGCCGATGCCGCATTGCAAGCTCTGCTCAGCGCATTGGCCACGGCGCTGCCGGACGATCATCACGCGCAAGCGCCGACCACCCCAGCCGCGCTGAAACGTCCGGCCGAGGCTGGGGTGTTGCATGGTGTTTGCGCCGCGCCAGGGCTGGTCGCCGGGCCGTTGTTTCGCTTGAACGCGATCACCTTGCCGGCGGATACGGGCCATCACGATCCAGTGCAACAGCAGCAGACGCTTGAAAAGGCATTGAACGCGGTGCGCAGCGAAATCGCCGCCACCCTCGCCCAGGCGAAAAAGCACAAGAACGCCGACGAAGAAGCGATCTTCGCCGCACACATGGCGCTGCTCGAAGACCCGGCCCTGCTCGACGCCGCGCAGCAATTCATCGCGCAAGGCACCGCTGCGACGCACGCCTGGAGTCAGTCGATCGACACGCAGTGCGACATGCTGCAAGGCACCGGCAGTCCGCTGCTGGCCGAACGGGCCAACGATTTGCGCGACCTCAAGCAACGCGTGCTGCGTGCCCTGCTTGGCGAGGCCTGGCAATACCAGGTGCCGGCCAACGCTATCGTTGCCGCCCATGAACTGACGCCATCGGATCTGCTGCAACTCAGCGCGCAAGGTGTCGCCGGGTTGTGCATGGCCGAAGGCGGCGCGACCTCGCACGTAGCGATTCTGGCGCGCGGCAAAGGCTTGCCGTGCCTCGTGGCTTTGGGCGCGCAATTGCTAGAGCAACCGCAAGATCAGGCCGTGGTGCTCGACGCTGACGGCGGTCGTCTCGAACTGACCCCGAATGCGCAACGCCTGGCCGACGTGCAACAGGCACAAATCCAGCGCCAGCAGCGTCGCGACAGCCAACAGGCCAAAGCCCATTTGCCCGTTGAAACGCGCAATGGAGTGCACATCGAAGTGGTCGCCAATGTCGCCTCAAGCAACGAAGCGGCAGACGCATTTGCCAACGGTGCTGATGGTGTAGGCCTGTTGCGCACCGAGTTTCTCTTCGTTGATCGCCAGACTGCACCCGACGTCGAAGAACAGCGCAGCGCCTATCAAGCGGTCATCGATGCCATGGGCGACAAGCCAGTGATCATCCGCACCATCGACGTCGGCGGCGACAAGCAACTCGACTACCTGCCACTGCCGGCCGAAGCCAACCCGGTGCTCGGTCTGCGCGGCATTCGGCTGGCCCAGGCGCGGCCGGACATTCTCGATCAGCAACTGCGCGCGCTGCTGCAGGTCAAGCCGTTGTCGCGTTGCCGGATTCTGTTGCCGATGGTCACCGAGGTCGACGAGCTGCTGCACATCCGCCAGCGCGTCGATGCCTTGCGCCTTGAGCTGGGCATTACCGAGCGCCCGGAAATCGGCGTGATGATCGAAGTCCCCGCCGCCGCGCTGCAAGCCGAACAACTGGCCGAACACGCCGACTTTCTCTCGATCGGCACCAACGATCTGTCGCAATACACCCTGGCCATGGACCGCGACCACGCCGGGCTGGCGGCGCGGGTCGATGCCCTGCACCCGGCGTTGCTGCGCCTGATCGCCATGACCTGCGAAGGCGCGGCGGTGCACAAGCGCTGGGTCGGTGTCTGCGGCGCCCTCGCCTCCGACCCGCTGGCCACGCCGGTGTTGATCGGCCTCGGCGTCACTGAACTGTCGGTGAGCCCGGTGCAGATCGGTGAAATCAAGGACCGCGTACGTCAGTTGCATGAAGCCGAATGTCAGCGCCTGAGCCGCGACCTGCTCAAGCTGTCCAGCGCCGCCGCCGTTCGCCACGCCTGTCATCAACATTGGCCTCTGCGCTAACAAAAACAAAAAGGACAAACGCCATGTACCAACTCTTCATCGAAGGCCTGCAACGCCTGGGCCGCGCGCTGATGCTGCCGATCGCGATCCTGCCGATTGCCGGCCTGCTGCTGCGCCTGGGCGACACGGACCTGTTGAACATCGCGATCATTCACGATGCCGGACAAGTGATCTTCGCCAACCTGGCGATGATCTTTGCCATCGGCATCGCCGTCGGTTTCGCCAAGGACAACAACGGCACCGCCGGCCTGGCCGGGGTGATCGGTTATCTGGTGATGATCTCCACGCTCAAGGTGCTCGACTCGACGATCAACATGGGCATGCTCGCCGGGATCGTCAGCGGCCTGATGGCCGGCGCGCTGTACAACCGCTTCAAGGACATCAAGCTGCCGGAGTATCTGGCGTTCTTCGGTGGCCGGCGTTTTGTGCCGATCGTCACCGGGTTCGCGGCGGTGGGTCTGGGCGTGCTGTTCGGCTATATCTGGCCGCCGATCCAGCAGGGCATCAACGCGTTCGGCGCGCTGATGATGGAAAGCGGCAGCATCGGCGCCTTCGTCTTCGGCGTGTTCAACCGCCTGCTGATCGTCACCGGCCTGCACCACATCCTCAACAACATGGCGTGGTTCGTCTTCGGCAACTTCACCGACCCGACCACGGGCGCCTTGGTGACCGGCGATCTGTCGCGATATTTTGCCGGCGATCCGAAGGGCGGCCAGTTCATGACCGGCATGTTCCCGATGATGGTCTTCGGCCTGCCCGCCGCCTGCCTGGCGATGTACCGCAACGCACTGCCGGAGCGGCGCAAGGTGATGGGCGGGATCTTCCTGTCGATGGCGCTGACCTCGTTTCTCACCGGTGTGACCGAGCCGATCGAATTCGCCTTCATGTTTCTCGCGCCGCTGCTGTTCCTCCTGCACGCGCTGCTGACCGGGCTGTCGATGGCGATCACCAACGGCCTGAACATTCATCTGGGCTTCACCTTTTCCGGTGGCTTCATCGACATGATTCTCGGCTGGGGCAAGTCGACCAATGGCTGGCTGGTGGTGCCGGTCGGGCTGGCTTACGCGGTCATTTATTACCTGGTTTTCGACTTCTGTATCCGTCGTTTCAACCTGAAGACGCCGGGGCGCGAAGACGTCGCCAGCGCCGAAAAAGCCGTGCTCTCGGAAACCGAACGCGCCAGTGCGTATATCAAAGCCTTGGGCGGCGCCGAGAATCTGCTCACCGTCGGCGCCTGCACGACCCGACTGCGCCTGGAGATGGTCGATCGCAACAAGGCCTCGGATGCCGAGCTGAAAGCGCTGGGCGCGATGGCGGTGGTGCGCCCGGGCAAGGGCGGCAGCTTGCAGGTCGTGGTCGGGCCGTTGGCTGACAGCATTGCCGATGAAATTCGCTTGGCCATGCCTGCGCTGGGCCGAACAGCGTTGGTGGAAACCGCAGTCATTACCGATGAGCCGAAGAGCGTTGCGCTTACCCGCAACGAGGCGCAGCAATGGCTGGATGCACTGGGCGGTCGCGACAACGTGCTGCAACTCGATTGCATCGCCATGACCCGCATTCGCCTGCAACTGGCCGATGCCAAGGTGTTATCCGATGCGCAGCTCAAAGCGCTCGGCTGTCTGGGTGTCAGCCAGTTGGACGGTGGCGTCTGGCATTTGCTGGTGGGGGACAAGGCCGCGAGTTTGAGCGGGGCGATCGAGGCATTGCTGAGTCGCGGGGAGGTCAGCGCGCAGGTTTGATCTGCGCGGGTAACGGGAGGGCTGGAGCGGGCGGGGAAAATCCGGCCCGCGCACGATACATGGATACCACCCTCCTCCACGCCCCGCTCGCCATGCTGGCCCTTCATCCCCAGCATGGAAATCGTGCCCATGAGCACCCCCAACGCACCCACACCCGATGAGATCAAAAACGATCTCAACCAGATCGGCCGTCTGCTCTTCAACACCGAAACCCCGCTGCTGCCCGAGCACAAACCGAGCACCGAGCAGGCCCATCTCAAACGCCTCGAAGAGCAGCTGAAAACCTATCGCGACGGCTACCTGCAACGCAGTCGCGCGCTCTATCAGGCGCTGGCAACCAGCGACCTGCAAAGCGAGGCAGGCAAGCAACTGATCGCCACGCTGAAGGTGCGCCTCAGCACGCAACTGATCAACATGGATCTGCGTGACCAGATCGACGGCAAACCGGCAAAAACCTTCCTTAAATACGACGCCGGTTTCACCGCGCTCGAGTACGAGGCGCAACAAGCCGTCAAGGATCGCCTGTTGCACCCGCAGGCTGGTGAGCTGATGAAGAAACTGGCGCTGGGCCCGCTGTTGCGTCCGGCCATGTATGCGTTGCAGTTCACTTATCAGCAAACCACTGTCGAGCTCGCCGGGGCCTTTGTCGTTACGCAAAACGACACCCCGAAAGTCAGCGATCTGCTGACCGACCAGAGCGCGGGTTTCGTCGTGTTGTTCACGCCCGCCAGGGGCCTGGAGCTGTTCAATTCGCTGGCTGATCTCGATGCCCATCTGCTCGAGACCATGAAGCACAGCATCAGCCGTAGCGAGTTGATGCAGCTGCTGCCCAGCCGCTACCACGATGTCGGTACAGCAGGAATCTGGCCATTGCAGCTGGCGCCCATCGACAGCCAACCGCTGTTCGAACACATCTACGATGCCTTGATCGAAAAACGCACCCTGGATATCGAATATGCACTGAGTTTCGCCGCTAACCCGCAGCAGGATCCCGCTCGCTTGATCGCCGAGCTGGAGCGCGCCATCGGCGCTGCGCTGCCGGATCTCACTCCGCGTCTGGCCCTTCAGGCACAAACTCTGTTCGAACGGCACCTGCGCAACAGCGCCCCGGACTGGTACCGCAGCGCCGACGCCGCCAAGCGGGCCGAACTGGCGTTGCACCTGGGCAATTACAATCAGGCCCGGCAAAACCTGCTTGACCTCATGGGCCCGGCGGTCAGTCTGATGGCCGTGGCCCGCCAGCAATGGCTGGAGCGTCTGAGTGATGATCTGCAAATCGACGATCTGCAACCAGACAACCTGCAAATCACCACCGACCGGCGGGTACCGGGATACGGCGTATATGTGCACAAGCGCAACCTGCTCGAGCTGACCCTGCGCGGCCCGCACACCGGCGATGAGTTGCCAGGCTCGGAGTTTCTCAGCCACACCCGGCTGACTTACAACGACCTGCCGCTAGCCGACGAGTACGCGGACGTGACGCCCGCCTGGGTGATCAAGCAGGCACTGGAGCTGGAACCGCGAGTCGACTTCGCACGTTTGCAAACGCAGATGCAGGCAAGCTCCGCGATCAAACCTGCCATTGAGCAAATGCTCGATCAGCGCATCGTCGCGCTCGCCCACACCGCAGCGCTGCAAGGGCACCTGCTCGACAGCGACCTGCAGATGATCCAGCGCCTGCGCAGCGGCAGCGATTCACAGTTGCGCGCCGCCACGCTGTGCTTGCACGGTGCGCAACTCCAAGACCTTTGGGTGCTGCGTCAGAACGATCAGTCCGGTGCGCTCAAACGCGTTCTGCTATGCACGCCACAAGCCCCACGCGATCGCCAGTTCGAGGCCTTTGACAGTGAGCGCGAATGTCAGGCCCATGTGTTGTCGTGGGCCAAGCAGAGTGACGCCGCCCAAACCATGGCCGGTTACCTGGTCAGCCGCGCACCGATGCGCTTTCGTCCTGCTCTGCGCAAAGTCTTGTCGGGGCTGAGCTTCAAGCCGGAAGCAGCGGAGCACCAGAAGGTGACTTTCGATCACCTCGGCAACCATCTCGATTGCCTCAAAGCGATGGCTGAACACATGCTCGCCACACGCATCGATGATTATGATTTCAGTACACCGGTGTGGTACCGCTCGACCACTGCGGCCAATCGCCGACAACTGACGACGTTGAGCGACGACGCCGAGGGTGCACTGCTCGCATTCAAGCAACATCCGCTGTCGGGCGGGCGTTTCCAGACATTTGACGCCTACGTGCACGAGCAAGCGAAGCTCAGCCTGAACCGCTTGCTCAAACGTCCGGCCAATGACGTCGATCCTGACACCGTCTGGGCCTACTCGCCAAAATCGATCGTGCCCTCATGGACACCAGAGCCGTTGACCTATACCCGGCTGTATCGCGACGGCTATGCCGACGGCGTGGGTTTTCTCGAGCAGAAATTCTCACGCTCGGCGCGCTTCAGAGGTCCGCAAGGCATCGATATCAGCAGCCTGACCGCGCAGAATGTCGCGCGCTCGGTCACAGGGGTATGGATCGGCCAACGCTATACCGACAAAGTCAAAAAGGAGCTGCAGAATTCCCAGAGCGAAGGCTACGCGTTCCGCCGCAACGCGACGCTGGCGATCACTCAGCGCCAGATGCAAAGCGCCGCGCTGGAATGCCAGCTGCAAGGACATATCGCCAGCAGCGACCTGCAATGGCTCCAGCAAAGCATCACCAGCATGGATCAAACGTCGGGGCAGACGCGGACGAAGTACCCGATCCACCGGTTGATGATCGACGGCGAATGGGTGATCGATACCTGGCTGTTCAGCCATGGCAGTAATCCGGTTCTGCTGTATACGCCGGACGCGCCGGACGGCGTGCGTTTTCGTGAAGCGCGCCTGTTCAATTATCTGCTGCTGCAATCGGGCATGGTCGAGTACTTCACCTCGCGCGTGGGTATCAGCGCCCAGACCCGGGTCCGCACGCACCTGGACAACATCCGCAAGAAGCTGCCCAAAGACCTCAACAAAACCACCCCCAGCCCCGCCCGCTACGACTCGATGCGACCGGCTGACGCCGTCAGCGACCTGCCTACCGCGCTCTATGACATGAAGCTGCAACGGCGGATCGACAACGTCCACGCGACCACCACCAGTCGTAGCGAAATGATCGCCGGCCTGATCTGGACGAGCGTTGAGTGGGTCGCGGCCATCGCCACCGCGCCCTTCCCGCTGCTGAGCCTGAGCACCGGCCTGTTGCTGGCCTTCAAGGACGCGATGCTCGCCCTGCATGCCTATCGTCAGGGCAACAACAACGAAGCATTCCGGCACTTGCTCGGTTATCTGTTCAACAGTGCCGGCGCGGTGCTGACGGATCTGCGTCCGGCGCTACGGTCACTCAAGCCCGTCCGGCGCCCGTTGCGTCAGGCTGTCGCCGCTGCCGACGATGAGCAACAGAGTGCTCTGGCATTGGTCGATCAAATGGCCACTGAACCCGTCTGGGACGATATGCAGGCGGTCGCTTTCAGAGGACAGTCGTATTACGCCAGTAACAACCCGGACGCGCTGGGCCGTTATTTGCTCTATCGCCCGGATCCGAATGGCTCCGGACTGCTTTCGACCGGCATTCTGACCGTACGCAATTCCGACGGGGTGATGGTGCGCAGCGGCCTGTCCGGCGGGGCACCGAAATACGAAGCTGTGCCCGATACACCCGGTCCGCACAAAGATTATGGAGTCGCGATCGACTACCGCGAGCGCGTCGAAACGTTGCTGGTTCCGCAATCGCGCGAGGCATTGCTGCAACTGAGCGACATGGGTATCCCGCGGCAGACCATCATGGCCCGGGTGGTCGATCAGTTGAGCGATGTACGCACAGCCTATCTGGAACAGGTCGAAAAACTCACCAAAGATGCCACGCGCCATTTTGCCCGGCTCGCACCGCTGCCCGCCCGTGCCGAAGTGCCGGCGGTTGCCGCCAATACCTCATTCGCACAGTTGATCGGCAGCGATGCATTCGCCGCAAAAAACCTGGTGATCGGTGCACAACCTGGTTCGATCGCCAGCAAACAGTTATTGATCGAGCATCTCGACGTCCTCGTGGCGAACGGCTACAAGCATCTGTTTCTCGAATACCTGCCGGGTGACGTGTTTCATCTCAAACTGGAAAAGCTCAACAGGAACGGCTCCTGGTTTCATATCAAGAAACATCTGAAGGCGCTCGACAAAGCCATGGGGTATGCGCCGGACGCAGCTTTTTCTTACCTGGCGCTGGTGCGCAGGGCCCGGGAAAAAGGCATGAGCATCCATGCGCTAGACGGCTCGGCCAGCTATAAACTCGAAGGGATCATGGTGATGTCCGAGGTCTCGCCGCTGACTCCGCGAAACAACTCCATCAGAAACTTCTATTCGCACAAAGCGCTTGCCACCGATATGGCCGAGATCGGCGAAGAGCGCTGGATTGCCCTGACCGAGCAGTCGCGCATGACCACGTTCGACAACACGCCGGGCCTGGCCGACCTGCACGAGGCCGTAGCCATACGTGTTGAAGACATCGACCTGTACCAACCCGCACGCATAAGCAGGGATACACCCGGCGCCATCGCCGGCGATGCGACTGCGCAAGGTGATTTCCTGGTACAGATGCCGAGCACCTACAAGGCACCTCTACCCGTCTCCAGGCCGCCCGCCGCAGCTAGCGCCGTTGATCACTTCAGCGATTTCGATGTGGCTTTGCCGCTGCGCGACGATATCGCTGAAATGTTGCATAAGCCCTACTCCATGGACTCGAATTACACCCCGACGATCTCCAGTGAAAGAACGGCCTACGAGGCTTTCATCGCCCAGCGCAAGCGCCTGGAAAAAACCGCCAGAGACGCTTTCACCGACTACGTCCCTCCCGATGCGCCGATCCTGCCGGTGCTCACCTCCGACTGCACATTCGAGGCTTTTTTGCGGCAGCTGGCCGACGGACGCTTGAATCTGCTGATCGGCGAAGCCCATGCCGATGTAGCGAGCAAAGCGCTGCTGAAAAAGCACATGAAAGCGCTCAAGAAAGCAGGCTATGACACGTTGTATGTCGAGCACCTGTTCACCGATCTGCACCAGGCCGATCTCGACATTTTTTTGCGAACCCAACGTATGCCGGACAGGCTGAAGGCGTACCTGCATCGTCAGGACCGGGGGCACATGATCGCTTACGGTGGGAGCGATACCTACACAGAGCTCTACCAGGCAGCAGCCAAATACAACATCCGCATCAGAGCGATCGATTGCACAGCGTCCTACCACCTCAAGGGCCTGCATGACAAAGCAGTCTCGCGAAACGAGATGTTCAGCTATTTTGCAACCCAAGTGATCGAGGCTGATCAACTGGCCAACGGCCCGCATAAATGGGTGGCCCTCATCGGCAGTGCGCACACCAATTACAACCTCGGCGTGCCAGGTCTGGCCGATACACTTTCAGCCGTCAGCCTGCACGTGCGTGACACCGCCCCCGAGCTGGCCAGGGATATTCATCGCGGTACATGGGAATTTGTCAGCGGCCAGCACGAGGCCAACGTGAGGGCCTTGAGCAGCGACTTTGTGATGGAGGTGGCCGTCCCCGGCACGAAAAAGCCTGCTGCGCCTCCGTCTGTCAGTCGCAGCAGACTGACTCGACAGGGCCAATTCCTGATCGAAAATGCAGATACCCGCAAAGCCAGTGTGGTGCATAGATCCAGGTCCGGCGAGATCGTTGAGACGCCGATTCAGATCAATGACAAAGGTCTGTTCTTCATTGATCGCTGGGGGAAAAAAGATCAGAGCTTCAAATACCTGCGAACCTTGGTCGACATGCTTGTAACGGACGTCAAGCTGACACAGGTGACGTGACATCCACGCGATTGCACGTCGTGGAAAACCACCGGGCTTAACGGCCCGGTGGTTTTTTTACGCCTACGGATCAACCCGATCCAGCGCACGGTTCACCGCCAGCTCAGCGAGCATGATGATCTGCTGAATCGCCAGCGCCGTATTGCGCTGCGGTCGCCCCAACTGATCGGCGAAATCACTGGCCAGAGTGTTGGCTGAAGCGAGGGATTCACAGGCGTGGGCGAGCAGGGTTTCGGTGTCGACGTCGGGCTGGATCAGAAACAGGGTGCCGGGCGGGCGCGCCTTGCTCGGCTGTGGGCACAGGTAAAAATCCAGAGCGCGCTTGATCGCTTCGCGGTTTTTCGCGAGGTCGTCGGCGCGGATGGTTTGTTCGAGGGGGGTGGGTTCGTATGGTGGATCGGGAACGATTTTATCCACAATGCTTCTCCTGCTGATGCTGATGGGCAGCCATCGATCGCCGGATCTCACGCGGCGAATAGGTGGCAGCTATGTGCGAGGTGAGATCCACCGGAGCAGGCAACCGGCCAGACCGAAGTCTGCCCGCACACAGCCGCCATAAAGCAGGCAGCAGATTGAGCTGGCGCCAATTATCGTGGTGCTGGCGCCAGTTGCAAGCTATCCGGGGATCTCACTCCCGATCGCTGATTAGCAGCGACGGGAAAAGACTAGAGATCGCACGTCCGACGGACAACCTGAAAACCTTGTGGGAAGGTTCTGCGAACTCAGATACCGCTTTAAACACACTCCAGATCGCCACCCTCACCCTAGCCCTCTCCCAGAGGGAGAGGGGACTGACCGAGTTGTTCAGGCGAGGTACGCCGACGTGAAAGTCCGAGTTGAACTCAGGATTTGCAAACCACACAAAATCGGCCCCCTCTCCCTCGGGAGAGGGCTGGGGTGAGGGGCAGCAACAACACAAATCAAAAGCCGAACACCCACGCTTTTCACCACTCAATAGGCCGAGTGTCAGCTCGCCTGCTCTTGATCTTGATCCACCGGCGACGTCATAACGCTTCGGCATTGCTAGACACCTTCGCCCCCATGAATGGTTGAGTCAATCAACAGAGGTGACAGGTAGGCTGACACGGGGGGCGCTTGTAAAAAAGTAAGTCGCCGTAAGGGCGAAACCGCCAGCCGCCACACCCGAAGCAACGGATATTCACCCAAATCCAAATAAAACCAAGCCAACAAAAAACCCGCAGACAATCACTCATCTGCGGGTCTCCCGTTCAAGCAGCCAAGAAGATCAGAAATCCTCCAGCCGCCACACCTCATAAGCCGGCGTCTCATACGGATGACTGAGCTTCAACGCCGCGACAACAGCCACAATCAACTCATCCGCAACGACAAGCTCAACCTTCCATTCCTCAACCCGCTCGACCTGCCCCGCCTGACCGATAAACGGCTGACTGCCGTCCAACGGTCGAAACTGGCCCAGGCCAAGCACCTGCCACGCACAGTGGTCATAGTCACCGACCCGCCCACCACCGGCAGCGAACACAGCCCCTTTGACCACCTCGACATGACTGTCAGGAACAAAAAACGCCAACTTGTACACGACGATCAGTTAACCCACACGCGAGCATTACGGAACATGCGCATCCACGGCGCGTCTTCGTTCCAGTCTTCCGAACGCCACGAGTTCTGCACCGCACGGAACACACGCTCCGGGTGCGGCATCATGATCGTCACACGGCCGTCACGGCTGGTGAGGCCGGTGATCCCGCGCGGCGAGCCGTTCGGGTTGGCCGGATAGGCTTCGGTGACCTTGCCGTGGTTGTCGACAAAACGCATCGCCACGCAACCGGACAGATCGGCTTCCAGCAGTGCTTCTTCGCTGGCGAACTCGGCATGCCCTTCACCGTGGGCGATGGCGATCGGCATGCGCGAACCGGCCATGCCCTGCAGGAAGATCGAGTTCGATTCCTGGATCTGCACCATCGCCAC
>NZ_RCOA01000033.1:0-62747 GCF_004307585.1 Pseudomonas sp. Sample_20
CCAACGCATGGCAGGATCAAAACCTGCTGCCTTACCGCTTGGCGACGCCCCTGTATCTGTTGCTTTCAAGTGCCGGGCACTTGATTCCTTTAGAGCAGACTTTGCAGCTTGCGATGCAACATCGAAACGTTGCTTCCTTTCGCTACAAACCCTGTAAGGGTCTCTGTCAGAAGGGCCGAGACTTTATCAGCTTCAGCTTTGCTTGGGAAGCCCCCAAACACACAACTTCCAGTTCCGGTGAGCTTTGCTTCGGTAAATTTACCTAACAAATCCAATGCGTTACGTACCTCTGGATAACGCCTTGCTACCACCGGCAAGCAGTCATTTCGACTGTTTCCCTCGGGAACGGGGCGCACTTTAATGGGCGGTGTGTTACGTGTCAACAAAGGATCGGAAAAAATTTCTGCCGTACTAACAGCGACTTGCGGCACGAGCACCAGATACCACGGTTCTTCGGGGTCGACCGGGGTCAGTTTCTCGCCAACGCCCTCGGCAAATGCCGCATGGCCACGGACGAACACCGGTACGTCGGCACCGAGTGACAGGCCCAGTTCCGCCAGGCGATCTTCATCCCAGCCCAGTTGCCACAAATGGTTGAGCCCGAGCAGGGTCGTCGCCGCATTCGAACTGCCGCCACCGATGCCGCCGCCCATGGGCAGGACTTTGTCGATCCAGATGTCGATGCCGAGCGCGCAGCCGGATTGTTGCTGCAACATTTTCGCCGCGCGCACGATCAGGTTGCTGTCGTGGGGCACGCCGGCGAACTCGGTGTGCAGTTGAATCACGCCGTCATCGCGCACGGCGAAAGTGATTTCATCGCCGTAATCGAGGAACTGAAACAGCGTCTGCAATTCGTGATAACCGTCTTCACGGCGACCGAGAATGTGCAGCATCAAGTTGAGTTTGGCCGGCGAGGGCAGGGTCAGGCGTGCAGCGGTCATGCTTTATTGCCCCAACTTGCGCGGTTGCCAGGTCTTGATCACCAGCGTTACGTCAAGGTCGGTGCCGTGCAGCTTGATGCGCTCGGGCAGCCAGTAACCATTCTGTTCGGTGTAGGCGGTGTATTCGACTTTCCAGCCGTCCTGCTCAAGGCTGGCCAGACGACTGTCGGCGTCCAGGTTCAAGCGACTCTTGCTTTCCGGAGCGGGCAGGCCACGAACCCACCAGGCCAGATTCGACACCGGCAATTTCCAGCCCAGTTGCTCTTCGAGCAAGGCTTCAGGAGATTGCGATTCGTAGCGGCCCTGGTTAGCGACTTCCAGTGATACTTTGCCCGGACGCCCCGTCAGCCGTGCCGCACCACGACCCAGCGGGCCGGACAGGCGAATGTCGTAATAATCCTGACGTTGCAGCCAGAACAGCGTGCCGCTGCCGGAATCCTGCGGCGCGCGGATGCCGATCTTGCCGTCGATCTGCCAGCCATCAAGGCCGGTCAGTTGCTGTTTGTTTGCCGCCCACTGTGCCGGGCTGCCGTGGCCCTCGACCGATTCGCGAGTGCCGAAACCCGAGCAGCCGGCGAGCAGGGCGATGAAGCTGAAAACAATAACGTGGCGCAAAAGCATGGTTTAAAGATTCTCGGATCCGGTCAGGCGCTTGATGGTGCTGCGCAGAATGGTGCTGTCGGGCTGATCCTTGAGGAACTTGCCCCACACTTGTTTGGCTTCGCGTTGATTGCCCTTGGCCCAGAGGACTTCGCCAAGGTGCGCGGCGACTTCGTGGTCAGGGAAACGCTCGAGCGCCTGGCGCAGGTATTTCTCCGCGTCGTCCAGATTGCCCAGGCGATAGTTTACCCAGCCGAGGCTGTCGAGTACCGCCGGGTCTTCCGGATTGATCTGGTGCGCCTGCTCGATCAGCGTTTTCGCTTCAGCGTAGCGGGTGGTGCGATCGGACAAGGTGTAGCCCAGTGCATTGAGCGCCATGGCGTTGTCCGGGTCGCGCTTGATGATCAGGCGCAGGTCTTTCTCCATCTGCGCCAGATCATTGCGTTTCTCCGCGAGCATGGCGCGGGTGTAAAGCAGATTGAGATCGTCCGGGTATTTCTGCAGCGCTTGTTGCAGAACCTTCCAGGCCTTGTCGTCCTGTTTATTGGCCGACAGGGTTTCCGATTCGATCAGATACAGCTGGATCGCGTAGTCGGGCTGCTCGTCACGCTCGGCCGCCAGTTTGCTCTGCGCTTCGGCGGTTTTGCCGTTGCTCATCAGGATATCGGCCTGACGCAGCTGTGCCGGCAGATAGTCATTGCCCGGGCCGACCTGGGCATACTCGATGAGCGCGCCTTGCGGGTCGTTGCGCTCTTCGGCAATCCGGCCGAGATTCAGATGCGCTGAATCGACGTGGCTTTCGCGAGCGATCAGGTCTTCCAGATAACCTTTGGCCTCATCCCACGCCTTGGCTTCCAGGCACACCAGCGCCAGCGAATAACGCAGTTCATCGTCTTCCGGGTATTGCTGAACGAGGGTGGAGAATTCGGCCTTGGCGTCGTCCATGCGGTCCTGTTCGACGAGCATGCGCGCGTAAGTCAGGCGCAGGCGCTTGTCTTCCGGGTATTTTCTGATGCTTTTCTGTAACAGCGGCAGCGCTTCGTCGCCACGGTTGAGCAACTGAAGCAGGCGCGCACGCAGCAGGATCGGTGCGATTTCGCCGTCTTCCGGCGGATTGTCTTCAAGCAGAGTAAGCGCACCTTGATTGTCGCCGTCCTGCTGCAACAGCAGGGCCTTGCCGAAAATCAGCTGATTGTTGTTCGGGTGGCGCTCAAGCAAACGGTCGAAGCTTTTCATCAGACCGTTGCGGGTTTCCTGATCGGTGTCGGCCGCCGACAACGCAAGGAAATCGAAATGGGTGTCGCCCTTGCCCTGCAGGACTTTCTCCATGTAGACCATGGAGTCGTCGTAGCGCCCGGCGCGGGCCAGCTGCACGGCGGCGGCGCGTTGCGCTTCGAGATCGTCCGGGGCATTGCGGGCCCAGATCAGCGCGGTGTCGAGGGCCGGTTGATCGGCGCCCAGATATTCGGCGATGCGGAAAGCCCGCTCGGAGACACCCGGATCCTGGGTGTTGATGGCCTGGGTCACGTAATTGTCCAGGGCAATGTCGAAACGATTGCGCTGGCCGGCGAGTTCGGCGCTCAGCAGACTGAACACGGTTTCCTCGCTGAATGAGCCGTAAACCTTGGGCTTTTCAGGTGCGGGCGTGGTGTCTTCGACCGGCGGGGTGCCGTCCGGCGCAACGGGCGCCATGGCCTGGCAGCCGCTGAGGAAGACAAAAGCGAGGAGCAACGCGGAAGATCTATTCATATAGGAAGAGGACGACTAACCTGCGGTCGGATCATCATGACACAAGCCTTCGGCCAAACATAACCGAGACTCAATTGTGGCCATTATAGGGGCTGACGATTGGGACAATAGTCAGCGGTAGTTGTTCTGAATCTTTCGAAGTAGGACAATTGCCGGCTTCACGTCACCACCAGCGACCTTGAATGGCCTTCCTTGCACTCGGTATTAACCACAAGACTGCTTCAGTAGACGTCCGCGAGCGCGTGGCCTTTACCCCTGAGCAGCTGGTGGAGGCCTTGCAGCAGCTCTGCCGACTGACCGACAGCCGCGAAGCCGCGATCCTCTCCACCTGCAATCGCAGTGAGCTTTATATAGAACAGGATCAGCTGTCGGCCGATGTCGTGCTGCGCTGGCTGGCCGATTATCACCATCTGAGCCTCGACGAACTGCGCGCCAGTGCCTATGTGCATGAAGACGATGCGGCTGTTCGTCACATGATGCGCGTCGCCTCCGGGCTCGATTCGCTGGTGTTGGGCGAACCGCAGATTCTCGGTCAGATGAAATCGGCCTACGCCGTGGCCCGCGAGGCCGGCACCATCGGTCCGCTGCTGGGGCGGCTGTTTCAGGCGACGTTCAATGCCGCCAAGCAAGTGCGTACCGATACCGCGATCGGCGAGAACCCGGTGTCGGTGGCGTTTGCTGCGGTGAGCCTGGCGAAACAGATTTTCAGCGATCTGCAACGCAGCCAGGCGCTGCTGATCGGTGCCGGCGAGACGATTACGCTGGTCGCGCGCCATTTGCATGAGCTGGGGGTCAAGCGCATTGTCGTCGCCAACCGCACGCTGGAGCGCGCCAGTCAGTTGGCCGAGCAATTCGGCGCTCACGCGGTACTGCTCTCGGACATTCCGGCGGAGCTGGTGCGCAGCGATATCGTCATCAGTTCGACCGCCAGCCAGTTACCGATTCTTGGCAAGGGTGCGGTGGAAAGTGCGCTGAAGCTGCGCAAGCACAAGCCGATCTTCATGGTCGACATTGCCGTACCGCGCGATATCGAGCCGGAAGTCGGCGAGTTGGACGACGTTTATCTTTATAGCGTCGACGATCTCCACGAAGTGGTCGCCGAGAACCTCAAGAGCCGTCAGGGCGCTGCACAAGCGGCGGAGGAAATGGTCTCGGTCGGCGCCGACGATTTCATGGTGCGCCTGCGCGAACTGGCGGCAGTCGATGTGCTCAAGGCGTATCGTCAACAGAGCGAACGCCTGCGAGACGAAGAATTGCAGAAGGCCCTGCGTCTGCTGGCCAACGGCGGCAACGCCGAAGACGTGCTCGGGCAACTGGCCCGTGGCCTGACCAACAAACTCTTGCATGCGCCCAGCGTGCAGTTGAAAAAGCTGTCTGCCGAAGGCCGCCTCGATGCGCTGGCCATGGCCCAGGAACTCTTTGCCCTTGAGGGCTCACCGGATAGTTTTTCGGATAAAAAACCGCAATGAAAGCGTCACTGCTCAACAAGCTGGACATTCTCCAGGACCGTTTCGAGGAACTGACCGCGCTGCTCGGCGACGGTGAAGTCATTGCCGATCAGGCCAGGTTCCGCGCCTATTCCAAGGAGTACGCCGAACTCGAGCCGGTAGTGGCCGCCTATAAAAAGCTGCTCGGCGTCCAAAGCGATCTTGAAGGCGCGCAGGCGCTGCTCAAGGACAACGACCCGGACATGCGCGAAATGGCCGTGGAAGAAGTTCGCGAAGCCAAGGAGTTGCTGGTCACGCTGGAATCCGATCTGCAGCGCATGCTGCTGCCTAAAGATCCGAATGACGGGCGCAACGTCTTCCTCGAAATTCGCGCCGGCACCGGTGGCGACGAGGCGGCGATCTTCTCCGGCGACTTGTTCCGCATGTACTCGCGTTATGCCGAGCGGCGTGGCTGGCGCGTCGAGATCCTCTCGGAAAACGAAGGCGAACACGGTGGCTATAAAGAAGTCATTGCGCGCATTGAAGGCGACAACGTTTACGGCAAGCTGAAATTCGAGTCCGGCGCACACCGCGTCCAGCGCGTACCCGCCACCGAATCCCAGGGCCGGATCCACACGTCGGCCTGCACCGTGGCGGTATTGCCCGAGCCGGACGAGCGCGAAGCCATCGAGATCAACCCGGCGGATCTGCGCGTCGATACTTACCGTTCCTCTGGCGCCGGTGGTCAGCACGTCAACACCACCGATTCGGCGATCCGCATTACCCACATCCCGACCGGCACCGTCGTCGAGTGTCAGGAAGAGCGTTCCCAGCACAAGAACCGTGCCCGGGCGATGGCGTGGCTGTCGGCGAAACTCAACGATCAGCAGAACGCAGCGGCAGCCAACGCGATTGCCAGTGAGCGCAAGTTGCTGGTCGGTTCCGGCGATCGTTCCGAGCGCATCCGCACCTACAACTACGCCCAGGGCCGGGTCACCGACCATCGCGTCAACCTGACCCTGTATTCCCTGGATGAAATTCTCGCCGGTGGCGTTGAAGCCGTGATCGAGCCATTGCTGGCTGAATATCAGGCTGACCAACTCGCAGCGATAGGTGAATAAATGACCATCATCGCCAGCCTGTTGCGCGCTGCCGAGTTGCCGGACTCGCCGACTGCGCGTCTGGACGCTGAATTGCTCCTGGCCGCCGCATTGGGCAAGTCGCGCAGCTTCCTGCACACCTGGCCCGAGCGCATCGTGCCGAGCGAGGCTGCGCTGACCTTTGCCGAATATTTGCAACGGCGGCGTAGCGGTGAACCGGTGGCCTACATTCTCGGCCAGCAGGGCTTCTGGAAACTCGATCTGGAAGTCGCGCCGCACACGCTGATTCCGCGCCCGGACACTGAACTGCTGGTGGAGGCAGCCCTTGAGTTGCTGCCGGTAACCCCGGCCAAGGTCCTCGACTTGGGCACCGGCAGTGGCGCGATTGCTTTGGCCTTGGCCAGCGAGCGCCCGGCGTGGAAGGTCACCGCTGTGGATCGCGTGCTCGAAGCCGTGGCCCTGGCCGAACGCAATCGCCAGCGTCTGCACCTGAACAACGCTACGGTGCTGAGCAGCCATTGGTTCAGCGCCCTTGAGGGCCAGCGCTTTCAACTGATCATCAGCAACCCGCCGTACATTGCCGCCACCGATCCGCATCTGGTCGAGGGCGATGTACGCTTCGAACCGGCCAGTGCGCTGGTCGCCGGTGAAGATGGTCTCGATGATCTGCGCCTGATTGTTGCGCAGGCGCCGGATCATCTTGAAGCCGGGGGCTGGCTGATGCTCGAACACGGCTATGATCAGGCCGAAGCTGTGCGTGATCTGCTGCTCACTCGTGGCTTTGAAGAAGTCCACAGCCGCACCGATCTGGGCGGCCATCAACGCATCAGTCTGGGGCGCCTGCCGTGCTGAATGATCAGGAGTTGCTGCGCTACAGCCGGCAGATTCTGCTGCAACACATCGACATCGACGGGCAGCTGAAGCTCAAGGCCAGCCGCGTGCTGATCGTCGGCCTTGGCGGTCTCGGCGCGCCGGTGGCGTTGTATCTGGCGGCAGCGGGCGTCGGCGAGTTGCATCTGGCGGATTTCGACACGGTCGATCTGACCAACCTGCAACGGCAGATCATTCACGACACCGACAGTGTCGGCATGTCCAAGGTCGACTCGGCGCTCAAGCGCCTGGGCGCGATCAATCCCGAGATTCAACTGGTCGCCCATCGCCAGGCGCTGGACGCCGATTCCCTCGCCGCAGCGGTGGCGGCGGTGGATCTGGTCCTCGATTGCTCGGACAACTTCTCTACCCGTGAGGCAGTCAACGCCGCCTGTGTTGCCGCGCGCAAGCCCTTGGTCAGCGGTGCGGCAATTCGTCTGGAAGGGCAGTTGTCGGTGTTCGATCCACGGCGTGCCGAAAGCCCTTGCTACCACTGCCTGTACGGACACGGCAGCGAAGCCGAACTGACCTGCAGCGAGGCCGGCGTGGTCGGGCCATTGGTCGGTCTGGTCGGCAGCTTGCAGGCGCTGGAAGCGTTGAAAGTACTGGTCGGCTTTGGCGAACCCTTGGTGGGGCGGTTGTTGCTGATCGACGCTCTGGGTTCGCGCTTCCGTGAGCTGCGGGTCAAGCGCGATCCGGGCTGCAGCGTCTGTGGCGCCCGCCATGCGTGAAGCGCCGATCGGCGTGTTCGATTCCGGGGTCGGCGGCTTGTCGGTCCTCGGCGAAATCCAGCGCTTGCTGCCTAACGAGTCGCTGCTTTATGTCGCCGATTGCGGGCACATTCCTTACGGCGAGAAAACCCCGGAATTCATCCGCCGGCGTTGCAGTGCGATGGCAGGATTTTTTCGCCAGCAGGGTGCCAAGGCTTTGGTGCTGGCGTGCAATACCGCGACCGTGGCCGGTGTTGCCGACTTGCGTCGTGATTTCCCCGACTGGCCGATTGTCGGCATGGAACCGGCGGTCAAACCGGCCGCAGCGGCCACGCGAAGCGGCGTGGTTGGCGTCCTGGCCACGACCGGCACGTTGCAGAGCGCAAAGTTTGCCGCGTTGCTGGATCGTTTCGCGGCTGACATAAAAGTCATCACCCAGCCCTGTCCGGGACTGGTCGAACTGATCGAAACGGGTGATCTGCACAGCGCCGAATTACGCACTTTATTGCAAGGTTACGTCGCTCCATTGCTGGCGCAAAACTGCGACACGATCATTCTTGGCTGCACCCATTATCCCTTCCTCAAGCCGTTACTCAGGTCGATGATCGCCGACGATGTCAGCCTGATCGATACCGGAGCTGCCGTGGCCCGGCAGTTGCAGCGCTTGCTCGCCGAGCGTGATCTGCTGGCGCAACGTCCGAGCCAGCCGGTGAAGTTCTGGACCAGCGGCGATCCGCAATCCCTCAGAAAAATCCTACCGTTGCTGGGCCAAACTGCGTCGAATGTGCAAAACTTCGACTTGTAAAAAAAATGTGAAATAACTAAAAAAACGCTGAACTTCTGACCAAGCGCGGATTTCTATAGCGACAGCAGCAACTAAAAACCAAACGATCGTTCCGGAAAAGGAAGTTTCAAAGTGAAGCGACTATTCTGCTTGGCCGCGATTGCGGCCGCACTGATGGGGCAAAGCATTTCTGCACAAGCCGCTGGCGTTGAATTCGCCGTCGGCGGTACCAGCGATTCGACAATGACGTATCGCTTAGGCATGAATTTCGACTGGGACAAGAGCTGGCTGCAGAGCGACGTTGGTCGCCTGACCGGCTACTGGAGCGGTGCCTACACGTATTGGGAAGGTGACAAGACTTCCAGCAACAACAGCCTGTCGTTCTCGCCTGTATTCGTTTACGAGTTTGCCGGTCAGTCGGTCAAACCGTACGTGGAAGCGGGTATCGGCGCGGCGTTCTTCTCCAACACCGAATATGAGAGCAACAAGCTGGGCGGGTCCTTCCAGTTCGAAGACCGCATCGGTGTCGGCCTGCGCTTCAACGGCGGCCACGAAGTCGGCATCCGCGCCACGCACTACTCCAACGCCGGCCTTTCCAGCGACAACGATGGTGTAGAAAGCTACGCGCTGCATTACACAATGCCGCTGTAACACGCCGCTACGCGGAACCGACGTGGGAGCGAGCCTGCTTGCGAAAGCTGAGTGTCAGTCAATTCAAATGGTGGCTGACACACCGCCTTCGCAAGCAGGCTCGTTCCCACAGTTGTTTCTGCGTTGTCAAAGAAATCAGCGGTAGGCTGTCGCAATACCCCGGCGCTCTTCGATGCACTCCGGCGCGCCCATTTCAAACTCGCGGCAAATCAGCGGGCGTCGTTCATAGATCGTGCACATCATGCTGTCGCGATCCAGTGCCGCGCACCAGCCGTCGTCCAGACGCAGCATCACTTCACCGCCCCATTCATCGGTATCGATAAAGCGATCAGGCACGCCGGTGTCGGTGATCAACATCACTTCGAGCTGGCAGCAGCACGCGGCGCAGGTCGAGCAGGTGACCGCCGGTTCGGCGATTTGGGTGTGGGGGATGGTTTTCATCGTGGCAGTGTAAGGCAGTGATCGCCGTGGGTGTGAAAGCGCTGACGGACGCTCACGGCGCCAGACGCCGCGCCATCAAGTGCAACAACGGAAACAGCGCGGCCCAGAGCAGCCCGATCAAGATCAGCGTGGGGATATCGCCATAGGGAAATTGCACGCCGGCCAGCCGTCCGCCGCCGTAGTACGACAATGCGCCGCCCACCGCGCCAAGTCCGCTGGCCAGCCACCAGGGTCGCGCGCTCCAGGCCAGGCAGTGGCGCAACGTGGTGGCGAGCAGCGCCCAGAGCAGCATCAGCCACAGTGGAATCAGCGGTGAGGCGTCTGCAAAGCGGAACACGTCGAGGTAACGCAAGACGCTGTCCACCGCCGTGCCGACAATCACCACGCACAGAATCAAACGACCTTCCGCCGCCCAACTGCTGATCCAGCGCAGATGAATCACCAGTGCCGCCAGCGCCAGCAACAGCCATAAACTGTTGCCGCCGAGCACGCAGGCCAGCCAGCCGAGCTGAAACAGCACGGCATTGGCGATTCGCTCACGCATCGAAGCGCCCGAGCAGGGGAGCGGTCATCGCCGCCGGTTTGGCCAGCAGCAATTGCGCGGTGCCGATGGTGCGTTCGAGGAATCCGCCCTCGCAGTAGCACAGATAGAACTCCCACAGGCGCAGGAAATAATCGTCGTAGCCCAGTTCGCTCAGGCGACCATGGGCGAGACGAAAGTTCTCGTGCCACAGGCGCAGGGTCTTGGCGTAATGCAGGCCGAAATCCTCCATGTGCAGCAGGTTCATGTCGGTTTCGCGGCTGACCACATCGAGCATCTTGTGCACCGATGGCAGGGCGCCGCCGGGGAAGATGTAGCGCTGGATAAAGTCGACGCTGCGTTTGGCCTGTTCGTAGCGTTGCTCGCGAATGGTGATCGCCTGGAGCAGCATCAGGCCGTTGCTCTTGAGCAAGTGCGCGCATTGCTTGAAGTAGGTGGGCAGGAACCGATGGCCGACCGCTTCGATCATCTCGATCGACACCAGTTTGTCGTACTCGCCGCTGAGGTCGCGGTAGTCCTTGAGCAGCAGGGTGACGCGATCCTGCAAGCCCAGTTGTTCGATGCGCTTGGCAGTGAACGCGAACTGCTCTTTCGACAGCGTCGTAGTGGTCACGCGGCAACCGTAATGCTGCGCTGCGTACAGGGCCATGCTGCCCCAACCGGTGCCGATTTCCAGCAGGTGGTCGCTGGGTTTGAGCGCGAGTTTCTGGCAGATGCGCTCGAGTTTGTTCAGTTGCGCCTGTTCCAGGGTGTCGCTCGGCGAAAGGAACTGGGCGGCGGAATACATCATGGTCGGGTCGAGAAACTGTTCGAACAGTTCATTGCCGAGGTCGTAGTGCGCGGCGATGTTTTTCTGCGATCCCTTGCGCGTGTTGCGGTTGAGCCAGTGCAGCCCTTGCACGAAGGGCCGGCCCAGACGCGCCAGGCCACCTTCCATGGCGTCGAGTACATCGAGATTGCTGACGAATACGCGCACCACAGCAGTCAGGTCCGGCGAACTCCAATAGCCGTGGATGAATGCTTCGCCGGCGCCGATCGAGCCGCTGCTGGCGACCATGCCCCACAGGGCCGGGTCGAGTACATGGACTTCGCCGAGCAGAGCACTGCCCGGGGTGCCGAAAAGCATTTGTTCGCCATCCTCGACGACCATCAATTGTCCGTGTTTGAGCTGGGCCAATTGGCGCAACACGCCACGGCGCAGCAGCGAGCCGGTCAAACCGTTGGTGCTGAAGCGACCGAGCGGCAGGCTAGAGGATTTCATGGTGCGGCTCCTTCGGAGGCACAGTGGCGGTTTTAAAGCTGCCGTCGGCAGCCTGGTGAGGGAAGATCGGCGCGCGCTTGAGCAGCAGTCGCAGTGCTTGCCAATAAATCGCCAGAGCGGTTTTTGCGGTCATCCACGGAAAGCGCCGCAGATAGCGATGCAGGCTGCGACGATCGAGCGGTTCGCGGCGCAGATTCAGTGTGGCGTCGAACAGTTTCTCGCTGCCCTGCCAATCGGCCATGTGCACACCCAGGCTTTGCGCGGCCGGGCTGAAGCTCATGCGGTATTCGAGGTCGCGGGGCAGAAACGGCGAGACGTGAAACGCCTTGGCCACAGCGAAATGCTGATGGAAATCCACCAGGCTGGTCGGCGTCTGCGCCGGCAGCACATAGTGATAACGCTCGCGCCACGGCGTGTTGGTTACTTCACAAACGATCGCCGCGAGTTGCCCGTCGGCTTCATGGCAATAGAAGAAACTCACCGGATTGAACGACAGGCCCCAACTGCGCGGCTGGGTCAGCAGGCATACCGCGCCTTGCGGCTCATGACCGATGGCTGCGCCGACCTGCTGGCGCACCGCGTCGATCAGGCGCATGCCCTTGCCGGTGAAGGCTTTCAGGTAATCGGTTTCGCGAAACGAGAACGGCGCAAAGCGGCTGCGCCCGGCCAGTGGCGACAAGGCCAGCACGGCGTCCTGTTCGCTCAGGTCGAGGTAGAGCAAACCGATGCGGTAGCGGAATTCGTGGCGGCGCGGCGCAAAACGTCGGTGGCCGATGACGCCGCTGTACAGAGCGCTGTTCACAGGGTTTCACCGAACGCGGCGGCTACGCGCAGCCCGCTGACCACGCCATCTTCATGAAAGCCGTTGGCCCAGTAGGCGCCGCAATAATGTGTGTGCTGCTCGCCATCGAGTTCGCCCCAACGGTTTTGCGCGGCCGCTGCGGCGAGGGTGTATTGCGGGTGGGCGTAGGTATAGCGGGCCAGCACTTTATCCGGGCTGATGCCGGCAGTCTGGTTGAGGCTGACGCAGAACGTAGTGTCGCTTTCGATGCCCTGCAGAATGTTCATGTTGTAGGTGACCGCCGCGCGCGTATGGCCGGCGCCGCCAAGGCGATAGTTCCAGCTGGCCCAGGCCAGTTTGCGCGTTGGCAGCAGGCGCGTGTCGGTGTGCAGCACGACATCGTTATCGGCGTAGAGCAGGGCGCCGAGAATCGAGCGCTCGGCGTCGCTCGGGTTGGCCAGCAGGTTCAGCGCCTGATCGCTATGACAGGCGAACACCACTTTGTCGAAATGTTCGAGGCCGGCCGGGCTGTGGATAACTACGCCGTGCTGGTTGCGCTCGACGCGCTTGACTGGGCAGTTCAGGCGGATCCTGTCGCTGAACGAAGCGGTCAGTGGCGCCACATAAGCACTGGAACCGCCTTCAATGACCTGCCACTGCGGACGATCGCTGACTGAGAGCAGGCCATGATTCTTGAAGAAGCGCAGGAAGAATTGCAGCGGGAAATTGAGCATTTCCGCCATCGGCATCGACCAGATCGCCGCGCCCATCGGCACGATGTAGTGCAGGATGAAGCGCTCGCCGTAGCCGCCGGCCTTGAGGTAATCATCGAGGGTGGTGTCGGCGGCGATGCGCAGTTCGATCAGGTCGCGCTGGGCTTCTTTGTTGAAGCGCAGAATGTCGCGCAGCATGCCCCAGAACCCCGGCGACAACAGATTGCTGCGCTGGGCGAACAGGCTGTTGAGATTGTTGCCGTTGTACTCCACGCCAGTGTCCGGGTCGGTTACCGAAAAGCTCATTTCGGTCGGCTTGAACGCCACGCCGAGCTGGTTGAGCAAGCGAATGAAGTTCGGGTAGGTCCAGTCGTTGAACACGATGAAACCGGTATCGATGGCGAACGATTGCCCGGCCACGCTGACCGGTACGGTGTGGGTATGGCCGCCGACCCAGTCACTCGCTTCGAACACGGTGATGTCGTGGCGGCGGTTCAGCAGGTAGGCACAGGTGAGCCCGGCGATACCGCTGCCAATTACGGCGATTTTCATATCGGGTCCCGCTGCGGTGGGTTCTTGCGCACCATGCGTTTGCCGATCGCCAATTGCGCGCGGGCGGGCAGTTTCGATAGCGGCCACAGCGCGGCCATGAACAGCCCCGGGAAGGCAATTTCCAGCGGACGGTCCTTGAGTTTGGCGAAGATGTGCCGCGCCGCTTTATCCGCGGGCCAGCTCAGCGGCATCGGGAAATCGTTCCTCTCGGTCAGCGGCGTTTCGACAAAGCCCGGGCTGATGATGGTGACTTCAATGCCTTCATCCGCCAGATCGATGCGCAGCGATTCGAACAGGTAACGCAGCCCGGCCTTCGATGCGCCGTAGGCTTCGGCCCGTGGCAGCGGCAGGTAAGTCACCGAGCTGGCCATGCCGACCAGATGCGGCGCGGTGCCTTTGCGCAACAGCGGCAGGGCGGCTTCGATGCAATAGCTGCTGGCGAGCAGATTGGTGCGTACCACGTGCTCGATGATCGACGAATCGAACTGGCGCGCGTCGACATATTCACAGGTGCCGGCGTTGAGAATCACGCTGTCCAGCGAACCCCAGGCCTCGGCGATCTGCTCACCGATTTCGCGCACGGTCTGACTGTTGGTCAGATCGCCGGGCACCACCAGCACCTGGCCCGGATAACGCTGAGACAAGACTTTTAGCGGCGCGGCAGAGCGCGAGCTGACCGCCAGGTGCGCGCCGCTTTTCAGAATGTCCTCACACAATGCTGCGCCGATGCCACTGCTGGCGCCGGTCAACCAATACCGCCGTGGAGGTGTACGACTCATCCCATTCTCCTTTTCAGCCAGGCAATCGCCCGGCCCAATATTGGCAAGTGTTCATACAGCAGCGCCCCGGCATCGAAATAATCCCGATGGCGATAAACCTTGTCGCGCCAGAGCAGGTGCGAACAGCCACCGACTCTGATTTCCCGGCCCTTGGCCAGACGCGGATGGCGATAACTCATGACCCAGCGCAGGTAACCCTCACCTTCGCGGATCTGGTCAAAGCCGTGAAAATCGAAACGCAGATCGCTGACGTTGGCGTACAGCTCACTGAAGTAATCCCGCAGTTGTGCCAGGCCCTGAACTTCGTGCAGCGGATCGGTGAAATGAATGTCGTCGCTGTACAGCTCGCCGAGGCGATGCAGGTTGTCCTTGTTCAACCCGGAAAACTCGCGGGCGAAGCTGCGCAGGAATTCACTCATCGCTGCCGCCCACAGGCTGGCGCGACGGCAGGTTCTTGAACGCTGTCAGCGCACGCTCGCGTGAAGTGCTGAGGTTAACGATCGGCGCCGGATAATCGGCCACGCCGAACAGTCCTCCGGCTGCCGCCGGATTGTGCACTTCCTTCTTGTTGAGCCCGGCCAGTTCCGGCAACCAGTGCTTGATGAACACGCCTTCGGCATCGAATTTTTCCGACTGGCTCAACGGGTTGAAGATACGGAAGTACGGTGCCGAGTCGGTGCCGGTCGACGAGCTCCATTGCCAGCCACCGTTGTTGGCCGCCAGATCGCCGTCGATCAGGTGGCGCATGAAAAAGCGTTCGCCCTCGCGCCAGTCGATCAATAGGTTTTTGGTCAGGAACATCGCCACGACCATGCGCAGGCGATTGTGCATCCAGCCGGTTTCGAGCAATTGGCGCATCGCCGCGTCGATGATCGGCAGTCCAGTCCGAGCCTCCTGCCAGGCCTTGAGTTCTTCCGGCGCATCGCGCCAGGCCAGCGCCTCGGTTTCCGGGCGGAAGGCGCGATGCCGGGAGACGCGTGGATAGCCGACCAGAATGTGTTTATAGAACTCGCGCCACAGCAGCTCGTTGATCCAGGTCACTGCGCCGACCTTGCCGCTTTCGAACTCGCCCTGATTGCTTTGCAGTGCAGCGTGCAGGCACTGGCGTGGCGAGATCACGCCCGCGGCAAGATACGCCGACAATTGGCTGGTGCCGGGTTTGGCCGGGAAGTCGCGTTCGCTGCGGTAGTAGTCGATCTGTGCATCGGTGAAGGTGTCGAGGCGGCGCCGCGCCTCTTGCTCGCCGGCCGGCCACAAGGCGCGCAGGGATTCACTCGGTGTGGCGAAGCCTTTGACCGCCTCGGGAATTGCGTCACTTTCGATATCCAGCGCGGCCTGTTTGCCCGGTGCCTTTACAAGTGCAGGCATCGAGCGGTGCAGGCGTTCGTAGCAGACCTTGCGGAACTGACTGAATACCTGGAAATAGGTGCCGGTCTTGGTCAGGATCGTGCCGGGTTTGAACAGCAACTGATCCAGATAGCTGTGAAATTCGATGCCCTCGGCTCGCAACGTTTCGGCCACGGCTTCATCGCGGCGGCTTTCGTGGACGCCGTATTCCTCGTTGACGTGCACCACTTCGATCTTCAATTGCCGGCACAGCTTGAGCAGTTCTGCCGGTGCCTGATCCCAGTGCGGTGCGCTGCGAATCAACAACGGGATGTTCAGCGCGCCGAGGCTCTGGCTCAGTTCGCCCAGGTTGCGCAGCCAGAAATCCACTTTGCACGGCGCATCGTCGTGCTCCAGCCATTGCTGCGGACTCAACAGATACGCCGCCACGGTCGGGCCGCGCGCTGCGGCGGCCGCGAGGGCAGTGTTGTCATGTTGGCGCAAGTCGCTGCGCAGCCAGATCAGTTGCATGTGATTAAACCCATCATCAAATCAATCCGCGCTCGAGCAGCGCCTGGTGTGCGGCAAGCGGATCTTCAGCCAGGAACAGATCGGCAGTCTGGGCGGTGCGTGCGGACAACTCGGTGTGGTGGATATGCACCGTGGGGCCAGCAATCAAGGTCGGGCAATTGACGTTCGCCAACAGCTTGGGCAACTGCGCCAGTTGCATGGCTTTGCTCGAATACAGCAGCACGCCACGGGCTTGCAGATGCTCGACGGTCAGCGCCAGTTCACCGGCCGGCAGTGGCCAGTCGAACACTTGCACCGGGCAATCGGCACTGCTGATCAGCCATGCGCACAGCCACAGATGTGGCTCCAGCGGCAGGTCGGAATGATTGATCAACAACAGCGGCGCCGAATGCAGCTGACGGTTGTTATGGTAGATGCGCGCACCGAATTTGCTGCGCAACCAGGAAAAGAAAAACGTCCGTTCCATCTGTGCGCCGAACTGGCCCTGCCAGCGCTGTTCGAGCTCGGCCAGCAGCGGCATCAGCAATTGCTCGCACAACGTCCGTGGCGGATACAAGGCGATGGCCTGATTGACGCTGTCATCCAGCGCGCGCTCATTGAGCGAGGTGACCGCCGACAGCAACGTCTGATGCAGACGCTGCCAATCGTTTTCCACGGTTTCCGTGAAGGCCTGCGGCGCATCGAGCAGTGGCTTGACCTGGCTGACCGCAACGCCACGGTTGAGCCAGGTGAGGATGGCCATGATCCGCTGCACATGTTCAGCGCTATACAGTCGATGGCCCTTGGGCGTGCGCTGGGGCACCACCAACCCATAGCGACGTTCCCACGCGCGCAGGGTGATGGCGTTGACGCCGGTCTGCCGCGCTACTTCGCGAATCGGCAACCAGCCCTCGTCGAGGGCTTTCTTGAAGTCGGCGCCGAGGTCTTCCCGGGCGCTGCTGTCGGTTTTATCGTTCATTAGATCGCGTTTCGCAGACTGAGGTTTTCCGGGTGCGGCTGCAGGTAAACCTGCTGCGCGATGTACGGGTCCGGATGGAGTCGAAAATGGTGTTTGAGCAGCGTCAACGGCACCACCAGCGGCACGATGCCCTGGCGGTACTGGCCGATGATCTGCTGCATTTCCTGTTTGTCTTCGGCGCTCAGCGATTGTTTCAAATAACCGCTGAGGTGCAGCAGCACGTTGCAATGGGTGCCGCGAGTGGCGCATTTCTTCAGCGCGGCCATCAGCTCGCTGAAATAGCGCGGGCCGAGTTCGGCGGGATCGCTGTCGGCCATGTTGCCGAGCATCTTGCCGAGGTTTTTGTATTGCAGCGGGTTGTGCGCCATCAGCAGATACTTGTAGCGCGAATGGAATTCGGTGAGGGCGCGACGGCTCAGGCCCTCGGCGAGCACTTGCTGCCAGGCGCTGTAGGCCAGCACGCGGGTGATGAAGTTTTCCCGCAGCACCGGATCGTTGAGGCGCCCGGCTTCTTCCACCGGCAGATCCGGATGTTGGGCACAGAATGCCTGCGCATAGATGCCACGTCCGCCACCATTCACTGGCGCGCCGTTGTCGTGATAGACCTTGACCCGTTCCAGCCCGCAGGAGGGCGACTGCTGCATGAAGATGTAGCCGGACAGGTCCTGCAACTCGGCGGCCATTTTCTCGCCGTATTCGGCCAGCGGCCTGGTGACGTTGATGGTCCGGTCGACGGTGCCGACGGCCTCGGGTTGTTCAGGGTCGCCGACCAGCCGGATCGGCTCACGGGGAATGCCCATGCCGATGGCGACTTCCGGGCACAGCGGGACGAAGTCGAAATATTCGGTGAGGGTACGGCTGCACAGCCGCGATTCCTTGTGCCCACCGTTGTAGCGCACTTCTTCGCCCAACAGGCAGGCGCTGATGGCGATCTTCGGCTTGGACAGGGAAGCAGTAGACATGAGCACCTCGAATCTATACCTGTACAGAGAGTTATCGCTGTACAACTTTTCCTCAGCATAGATCGATGGATGTACAAGTCAAATGATTTGTATAAGATTTTTGTACGGAGCTGAATCTGTGGGAGCGAGCCGGCTCGCGAAAGCGGTGGGTCAGTAAAGAAATTCGCATCTGATACAGCGCTATCGCGAGCAGGCTCGCTCCCACAAGGGAAATCTATTTCCAACCGAGTAACCAGAGCTTGCTGTCTTTGAGCACCTGCCAATCCAGCCGCTCGCTACGCTGGGTCAGCACCGCCTGCAATTCAACTTCCAGCACCGTACCTTCCTCGTCGCGGATCAGTTCGGTGACCAGAAAATGTTTTTCGCGATTTTGCGGATGGGCTGCTGTCCACTTCGACAGCAGCAATTTGCGCGGATTGATGCGATTCATTGCAGGTGTTCGTGCAAGCGACGTGCAGCCTCCTGACCACTGAGCCAGGCGCCTTCAACGCGGCCCGACAGGCACCAGTCGCCACAGGCGTACAGGCCCAGATCGACATCAGCCAGTGTGGTCCATTCATGGCCGGTAGCGGGGCGGGCGTAGAGCCAGCGGTGGGCGAGGCTGAAGGTCGGCGCAGGCATGGCGCTGTGCAGCAGTTCGGCGAACGCACCGTGCAGATGCTCGATCACGGCTTCCTTGGACAGATCGATATGTTGCCGGCTCCAGGCGCTGGTTGCATGCAGCACCCACGTGTCGAGAGTGCTGTCGCGCCCGGGTTTGCTGCGGTTGCGCGCCAGCCAGTCGAGTGGGCTGTCCTGTACGAAGCAGCCTTCGATCGGCGTATCGAGTGGGGTTTCGAAGGCAAGGGCGACCGCCCAGGTCGGTTCCATTTTCACCCCGGCCGCGACGCCGGCAAGTTTCGGTGCGGCGGCCAGCAACGCGGTGGCTTGCGGTGCCGGTGTGGCGATCACCACATGGCTGAAGGGGCCGTGGGTGCAGCCATCGGCGTCCTGCAGATGCCAGTGTTCTTCACCGCGATAGACCTCGGTGATGCGGCAGGCAAACTGCACGTCCAGGCCATCGAGCAGGCCGCGGGTGATGGCGCTCATGCGCGGCGTGCCGACCCAGCGGGTCTGCTCGTCCGGCGACATGTTCAGTTGGCCGCCCTGGAAGGTGTACAGCTGCGGCGTCCACTCGGCGGCCCAGCCCCGGCTCTGCCAGCGCTGCACTTCGGTGACGAAGCGCCGGTCGCGCGCGGTGAAGTATTGAGCGCCCAAGTCCAGCGAGCCGGCGTCGCTGCGCTTGCTCGACATGCGCCCCCCGCTGCCGCGGCTTTTATCGAACAGTTGAACGGTATGCCCGGTCTCTGTCAGAGCCTGAGCGGCGGAGAGCCCGGCGATGCCGGTGCCGATGATTGCGATAGGTACAGTCATAGGGGCCTCGTTTACCTTTCTGTACAGACTACGCCGTCGATGAAACCTGTACAATTATGTTTTTTGGTATAACTTCTAGCGTTCTCGTTCTGACAGCTTGGCCTATTGTTAAACCATAGAGCCTGCCCGATCGAAAAGATCCCTGCCTATAAAAATAGACTAGTGATCCGGGTTAAACGCCACGCGAGGAAGATGTCATGCACATATTGCTGACCGGCGGTACTGGTTTGATCGGACGTCAGCTCTGCCGGCACTGGCTGGAGCAGGGTCATCGGCTGACGGTGTGGAGTCGCCGCGCGGAAAAAGTCGCGCAGATCTGCGGCTCGCAGGTGCGCGGGATTGCCCGTCTGGAGGACCTCGGCGAAGAGCCGCTGGACGCGATCGTCAATCTCGCCGGCGCGCCGATTGCCGACCGCCCCTGGACCCATCGTCGCAAGGCGTTGCTGTGGAGCAGCCGCATCACCCTGACGGAAACGCTGCTGGCGTGGCTGGAAACTCGCGCGCAGAAACCGTCGCTGCTGATTTCCGGCTCGGCGATCGGCTGGTACGGCGACGGTGGCGAACGCGAGTTAACTGAAGAATCACCGCCCGGCATCGACGATTTCGCCAGTCAGTTGTGCATCGCCTGGGAAGAAACCGCGCTGCGTGCCGAGAATCTCGGCATCCGCGTGGTACTGGTGCGAACCGGTCTGGTGCTGTCGGCTGAGGGCGGCTTTTTGTCGCGGCTGTTGCTGCCGTTCAAGCTCGGGCTGGGCGGGCCTTTGGGCAATGGTCGGCAGTGGATGCCGTGGATTCACATCGACGATCAAATCGCCCTGATTGATTTTCTTCTGCACCGGAATCAGGCCAGCGGTCCTTATAATGCCTGCGCGCCGAAACCTGTGCGCAACCGCGAATTTGCCAAGACCCTGGGCAGTGTATTGCACCGCCCGGCGTTCATGCCGATGCCGACCCTGGCGCTGAAAGTCATGCTCGGCGAGCTGTCTCTGTTATTGCTTGGCGGCCAGCGCGCGACGCCGGCACGCTTGCTCGAAGCGGGGTTCGCTTTCCGCTTTACGGATTTACGCGCGGCTCTGGATGATCTCTCCAGCCGCCTCTGAAATAGGACGTTGCATGACCGATCACGCTTTGCTTCTGGTCAACCTGGGCTCTCCGGCCTCCACCTCGGTGGCCGATGTGCGCAGCTACCTCAATCAATTTCTGATGGACCCCTACGTGATCGACCTGCCATGGCCGCTGCGGCGGTTGCTGGTGTCGCTGATCCTGATCAAGCGTCCCGAACAATCGGCACACGCCTATGCCTCGATCTGGTGGGAAGAGGGCTCGCCGCTGGTGGTGCTCAGCCGCCGCTTGCAGGAGCAGATGACCCGGACGTGGAAACACGGCCCGGTGGATCTGGCGATGCGTTATGGCGAGCCGTCGATCGAAACCTGTCTGCTGCGTCTGGTCAAAGCGGGACATAAGAAGATCACGCTGGCGCCGCTGTACCCACAGTTCGCCGACAGCACCACGACCACCGTGATCGAAGAAGCCCGGCGCGTGCTGCGTGAGAAGAAACTCGACGTGCAGTTGTCGATCCTGCAACCGTTCTATGATCAGCCGGAATACATCGAAGCACTGGCCGCCAGCGCGCGTCCGCATCTGCAGCAGGACTACGATCATCTGCTGCTGAGCTTTCACGGCTTGCCTGAGCGCCATCTGAGCAAACTCGACCCGACGGGCAATCACTGCCTCAAGGGCGCCGATTGCTGCCAGACCGCCTCGCCGGAGGTATTGGCGACCTGTTATCGCGCGCAGTGTTTCCGTACCGCCGCCGCCTTCGCCAAAACCATGGGGCTGGCGGACGGCAAATGGTCGGTGTCGTTTCAGTCACGCCTGGGCCGGGCGAAATGGATCGAGCCGTATACCGAAGCGCGGCTGGATGAACTGGCCAAAAGCGGGGTGAAAAAGATTCTGGTGATGTGCCCGGCGTTCGTCGCCGATTGCATCGAGACGCTGGAAGAGATCGGCGATCGCGGCAAGGAACAGTTCCGCGAAGCGGGGGGCGATGAGTTGGTGCTGGTGCCGTGCCTGAACGACGACCCGCAATGGGCCAAGGCGCTGGCGACCCTCTGCGAAAGAGCGCCGCTGGCCCTCTGAGCAAGCCCGCTCACACAGTGATCATTCCCACGCTCTGCGTGGGAATGCAGCCCGTGACGCTCCGCGTCACTGGACGCGGAGCGTCCCTTGAGGCATCCCCACGCGGAGCGTGGGAACGATCATTGCGGGGGGTTAAATCAGCGGCTCATCCGCCTTCTTCTGCTTCCAGCCATCATTGCCCGGCAGGATCAGGTTCAGCGCAATCGCCACCACCGCGCACAGCGCGATGCCTTTGAGGCCGAAGTCATCAGGACCGGTGCCGGTGCCGACCAGCACACCGCCAATGCCGAACACCAGCGTCACCGAAACAATCACCAGGTTGCGCGCTTCGCCCAGGTCGATCTTGTGGCGGATCAGGGTGTTCATGCCCACTGCCGCGATCGAACCGAACAGCAAGCACAGAATCCCGCCCATTACCGGCACCGGAATGCTTTGCAGCAGTGCGCCGAACTTGCCGATGAACGCCAGGGTGATGGCGAAGATCGCCGCCCAGGTCATGATTTTCGGGTTGTAGTTCTTGGTCAGCATCACCGCGCCGGTCACTTCGGCGTACGTGGTGTTGGGCGGGCCGCCGAACAGGCCGGCAGCAGTGGTGGCGATGCCGTCACCGAGCAGGGTGCGATGCAGGCCTGGCTTCTTCAGGTAATCGCGACCGGTCACGCTACCCACGGCAATCACGCCGCCAATGTGCTCGATCGCCGGGGCCAGTGCCACTGGAACGATGAACAGAATCGCCTGCCAGTTGAACTCCGGCGCGGTGAAGTGCGGCAGAGCGAACCATGGCGCTGCAGCAATTTTCGCTGTGTCGACCACGCCGAAATAGAACGACATGGCAAAACCCACCAGCACGCCGGAAATGATCGGCACCAGACGGAAGATGCCTTTGCCGAAGACCGCCACGATCAACGTGGTCAGCAGCGCCGGCATGGAAATCATCATCGCCGTCTGATAGTGGATCAGTTCAGTGCCGTCACCGGCCTTGCCCATCGCCATGTTCGCGGCAATCGGCGCCATGGCCAGACCGATGGAGATGATCACCGGACCAATCACCACCGGTGGCAGCAAACGGTCAATGAAGCCGGTGCCTTTGATCTTCACGGCCAGGCCGAGGAAGGTGTAGACGAAACCGGCCGCCATCACGCCGCCCATGGTCGCGGCGAGGCCGAACTGGCCCTTGGCGAGAATGATCGGCGTGATGAAAGCGAAGCTCGACGCGAGGAACACCGGCACCTGACGGCCGGTGACGATCTGGAACAGGATCGTCCCCAGACCTGCGGTGAACAGTGCCACGTTCGGGTCCAGGCCGGTGATCAGCGGCATCAGCACCAAGGCGCCGAAGGCCACGAACAGCATCTGCGCGCCGGACAGCACCGTGCGCCAGAGCGGATCGTTGAACTCTTGCTGCATGGTCACGCGTCCTTCTGCTTGGTGCCGAAGATCTTGTCACCGGCGTCGCCAAGCCCAGGAATGATGTAGCCGTGCTCGTTCAAACGTTCATCGATGGACGCGGTGTAGATGGTCACGTCCGGGTGCGCCTGTTCGACGGCAGCAATGCCTTCCGGCGCGGCGACCAGGACCATGGCGCGGATGTCGCGGCAACCGGCCTTTTTCAGCAGGTCGATGGTGGCAACCATGGAGCTGCCGGTGGCGAGCATCGGGTCGATGATCATCGCCAGGCGCTCGTCGATTTCCGGTACCAGTTTTTCCAGATAGGTGTGCGCTTGCAGGGTTTCTTCGTTGCGGGCAACGCCCACAGCGGAGACCTTGGCGCCCGGGATCAGGCTCAGCACGCCTTCGAGCATGCCGATGCCGGCACGCAGGATCGGCACGACGGTGATCTTCTTGCCGGCGATCTTCTCCACCGACACGGTGCCGCACCAGCCGGCAATGTCGTAGGATTCGAGCGGCAGATCTTTTGTAGCTTCATAGGTCAACAGGGCGCCGACTTCCTGAGCGAGCTCGCGGAAATTCTTGGTGCTGATGTCAGCGCGGCGCATCAGGCCGAGTTTATGACGGATCAGCGGATGGCGGATCTCGAGGATGGGCATGGGAAAGGCTCCGGCGGCGGGCAAAAAAACCGGCCTAGATTAATCTATCCGAGGGTGATGTCCTATAGGACATTCTGTACGTTAGTCCATAAGAGCTTGATTCGACCTCGCGGGATGCGTACCTTTGCCCGCTTTTCCAATTCCGCCAACCCCTGGAGAGCGCCATGTCCGCTGATCTCGAGCATATCCGTCAAATCATGCGAGAGGCTGACTGCCTGTACACCGAATCTGAAGTCGAGGCGGCCATCGCCCGCGTCGGTGCACAAATCAACGAACAACTGGCTGACAGCAATCCGGTGGTGTTCTGCGTGATGAACGGCGGCCTGATCTTCTCCGGCAAACTGCTGACGCATCTGCAATTCCCGCTGGAAGCGTCCTACCTGCACGCGACCCGTTATCGCAACGAAACCAGCGGCGGCGACCTGTTCTGGAAAGCCAAGCCGGAAGTCTCGTTCATCGACCGCGACGTGCTGATCATCGACGACATCCTCGATGAAGGTCATACCCTGGGCGCGATCATCGACTTCTGCAAACACGCCGGCGCACGCAAAGTGCACACCGCCGTGCTGATCGACAAGGACCACGACCGCAAGGCACGTCCTGACCTGAAAGCCGATTTCGTCGGCCTGCCGTGCATCGACCGCTACATCTTCGGTTATGGCATGGACTACAAAGGCTACTGGCGCAACGCCAACGGGATTTACGCCGTTAAAGGCATGTAAGAACCTGCATTGCCCCCTGTGGGAGCGAGCCTGCTCGCGAAGGCGTCGTGTCAGTCAGCATCATTGAAAACTGACACACCGCTTTCGCGAGCAGGCTCGCTCCCACAGTTGTTTTTGTGTGTGCTGATCCTTGCGCGACAGCCATGCTAGAGTGCTCGGCCCCGCCCCCCGGAGCCTGTCATGCGCCTCTTGATCCGCAGTCTCGCCGCCCTGTTGCTGTCTCTCAGCCTGCCGCTGTCCGCCGCGCCGATGCACAGCCAGTTCCTGCCGCCGGACGATCTGACCCTGCGCGACGCTGAACCCGAGCAGCAGCAACTGCTGCAAGTCAGCGAGTATTCGGTGGTGGTCGGTGCGCAGCGCCAGTCCAATCAGCAGCCGATTCCGGTCACCTCATCCTTGTTGATCCGCCTCAAAGGCAAATCGCTGAACAAGGGCGCGAGCATTTCTCAGGTGTTGGTGAGTTTCGACGGCGAAAGCAAAAGCCTGAAAAAACCGGCCTACGACGACAAAAGCAAAACCCTGACGCTGTTCTATCCGCTCGCTCAGTACCGCGTGGTGATGGATCTGCTGCGCAACGACACGGTGTATGTGCAGTTCCTCAGTTATGCCAACGGCCATATCTGGGCCGATTTGCACACCGGGGCGATTCGTCCGCGTTGAGCCGGGCGGTCGGGCAGGGGTAAACTGCCCGCCCCGTGTCATGTCTGCGAGCTGGAGTCGGCAATGCGTAAAGATAAGAAACAAGTGATTGGTGACGAGATCGGCGATGAGCAGATCAAGCTGTTCCTCGATTTTGAGCCGGTCGACGCCACTTCGCCGTCGCTGCACAAACTGATCAAGGCCTACCGCGGTTTGCGCATCGATGACTTCGAGCGCTTTCTGGGCTTCTTTGTTGCGGCGGGTTATGACGTCGATGGCAAGGACGCGCAGGGCAAGACTTTTGTCGAGCTGATCAAGGATCAGCGTAACGCCGCTGAGTACATCGAATTGATCGACAAGGCTCGCAGCTGAGGCCATCTCACTACAAAGGTCTGTAAGCCAGGATTATTGGTTCTTGCCTGGCCATAAAAAAACGCCCCGCACTCAACGAGTACGGGGCGTTTTTTATGCCGCAAGATCAAGCGAAGCTTGGTGTCTCGCTGCTTTCTTCAACCAGTTCCAGGGCGATGTTGTTCTGCGTGTTGATCTTGCGATACAGCGCAGCATCGGTTTCCAGAACCTTTTCACGGGCCGGGAAGATTTCCGCCAGTTTGGTGGCCCACTCGCCGGACGCCTTGGCCGGGAAGCACTTCTCGATCAGCTCGAGCATGATCGAAACGGTCACCGACGCACCTGGCGATGCGCCGAGCAGGGCAGCGAGGGAGCCGTCCTTCGCCGCGACCAGTTCGGTACCGAACTGCAGGATGCCGCCCTTTTTCGGGTCCTTCTTGATGATCTGCACCCGTTGGCCGGCCACTTCCAGGCGCCAGTCTTCGGCTTTCGCCTGCGGGTAGAAACGGCGCAGGGATTCCAGACGCTGTTCCATTGACTGCATCACTTCGCTGACCAGGTACTTGGTCAGGTCCATGTTGTTTTTCGCCACCGCCAGCATCGGCCCGATGTTGCCGGCGCGCACCGACATCGGCAGGTCCATGAAGGAGCCATGCTTGAGGAACTTGGTGGTGAAACCGGCGTATGGCCCGAACAGCAGGGATTTCTTGCCGTCGACGACGCGAGTGTCGAGGTGCGGCACCGACATCGGTGGCGAACCCACGGCTGCCTGGCTGTAGACCTTGGCCTGGTGGTGTTTGACCACTTCCGGGTTATCGCAACGCAGCCACTGGCCACTGATCGGGAAGCCGCCGAAGCCTTTGCTTTCTTCGATGCCCGAAGCCTGCAGCAACGGCAGGGCCGCGCCACCGGCACCGAGGAAGACAAACTTTGCGTCGACTTCGCGGGTGTTGCCGTTGTTGACGTCCTTGATGCTGACGGTCCAGCCGGCGCCGTTACGCTTGAGGCCGGTCACGCGCTTGCAGTATTTGACCTGGGTGTCCGGAGCACTGCTCAGGTGCTTGAGCAACTGATTGGTCAGGGCGCCGAAGTTGACGTCGGTGCCGTTCATTACGCGGGTGGCGGCGAGGACTTCGTCGGGCGAGCGCCCCGGCATCATCAGCGGCATCCACTCGGCCATCTTGCCTTTGTCTTCGGTGTACTCCATGTCGGCAAACGCGTGGTGCTTGCTCAGGACATTGAAGCGCTCCTTGAGGAACGACACACCGCTTTCGCCCTGAACGAAACTCAGGTGCGGAACCGGGCTGATGAAGGATTTGCACGAGCCGAACGTGCCCTTTTTGGTCAGGTACGACCAGAACTGCTTCGACACCTCGAACTGGGTGTTGATGTGCACGGCTTTCTTGATGTCGACACTGCCATCGGCAGCCTGCGGGGTGTAGTTCAGCTCGCACAGGCCGGCGTGACCGGTACCGGCGTTGTTCCACGGATTGGAACTCTCGGCGGCGCCGGAATCCATCAGCTCGACGACTTCCAGCTTGATCGCGGGGTCGAGCTCTTTGAGCAGTACGGCCAGGGTGGCACTCATGATGCCGGCCCCTACCAGAACTACGTCGACTGCTTCGTTATGCGCCATTTAACGCGTCTCCCAAATCTGCAGCACCAAATTGTCGGCATGGCTGCCAGGCGTTCCAGGGCAGGTCAGTGGGCCCGGGCTATCCGTGGTCAGGTGGGCCATGTCCGAATCTTCGCAATTTTTCGCAACTTCGACGGATGCGTGCGGCCTGGTTTCAAGCGTTCCATGAACGCATTTTCACGCAGGGCTGGCAATTCGACTTATGGTCGAGTCATCCGTTTTCGTGCAACCAAATCCGTAGCGGACAGGCTTCAGGCTCCGATGTTCGAGGTATACCCGGTCCTGTGTCGTTGGGCTGTTTCAGACGCTAATGGTGCATGTTCAGACGCAAAACTATTCATTTGCTCGCCACACTCTTGTGAAGTTGTGAAAACCCGTTTTTTTCACGCTCTTTTGAAGACGTGAACCTCAAAAAAGGGCTGCCTTGGCCTGGCACCTGCCCGCTAGGGCAAAACAACGCGGTGGCCGAGCGAATGACAGCTCTGCAGATTCGCGAAAAGCGGGTTTTTGCCGGAAGAACAGGCAAGCGCGCCAACTTCACTCGATCTGTGTGGGCGGCTCTCTGTGGGCGATTTTGATGTCGATGCATGCGCATTGACGCTGTTGCGGGGCCCGATCAGGAGACGTCCTTATAATCGGGGGGAGATTGTAGCGAAGAAATGCGCGCAGTTGCTCGTGTTTAATGACTTTTATTAGGCATCCGGTCAGATGCTCAACTGCACCTGACCCCGTGCGCGCATTTGTCGCGGTACCACCCGGGCGCTGGCGGGCAGCGGCTGGTTCAGCCAGGTCAGGCGGATTTCTTCGATTTCCACCCAGCCGTCGCCCATCGGTTGCAGGCTGCACTGCTTGAAAGCCTGGCAACGGCCGTTGCGGTCGAGCAGGGCGAAGCTGCGATGCAGCGGGCGTGGGGCGAACAGCGAGATCAGATAACGCATGGCAGAGTTCCTTGAAGGAGGACTGCTTTGAAGCTTGTAGGCAAGCCATGACGCCAGGGTGTATGGACGGTGAAGAATGTGTGACAGGAACCGCTTTCGGCGGGGTTTGTCTGACATTGCAGTATTCACTGTGCGACGCTGGTTACGTGCAGTGGCCCACCGCTATACTGCCGGCCTGTTTGTGCCTGATTCTGGAGAGAAGAGCATGTTGCAACGCCTGTTGTTCGGTTTGATCACTGTCGCCGGTTTGACCCTCGCCGGCTGCGCCCACAGCCCGCAACAACTGAATCCGGAGCCGAAGCTGACCACGCAACTGCCAGCGGTCGGTCGCGGCCAGCCTGTCATCGTGCGTGTGGTCGACGGTCGTCCGTCGCCAACCCTCGGTACCCGTGGCGGTCTGTACCCTGAAACCAGCGCCATCACCGTGCAGCGTGAGCAGATCCTGCCCAAGCTGCAGGCCCAGGCCGAAGCCGCCGTACGCCTGCTCGGCTTCACCCCGACCACCAACGCACCCAACGCGCCACAGCTGACCGTGACCCTGGCCGAGCTGAAATACCAGTCGCCGAAAGAAGGCATGTACGTGACCGAAGCGACCATCGGCGCGACCTTCCGCTCCGACGTGCAGAACGCCAACCGCCGCTACAGCGGCCGTTACGGTGCGTCGCTGGACCAGCGCTTCGGCATGGCGCCGAATCAGGAAACCAACACCAAACTGGTCAGCGATGTATTGAGCGATGCACTGACGCGTCTGTTCAAGGACCCGACCGTGGGTCAGGTGCTCGCTGAGTAAGTTTGCAGCGAATGTGAAAAAGCCCGGGGCCAGTGATGGTTCCGGGCTTTTTTGTGGATCTGAGATTTGTGTCGTATGGGAAATCGATTCCCCTCACCCCGGCCCTCTCCCGAGGGAGAGGGAGCCGATCGCGTGTGCTTCAAAACCTGAGTTCGGCGCGGTATCTCATGTCGGCGTATCTACCGCAAACACCTCGGTCAGTCCCCTCTCCCTCTGGGAGAGGGCTAGGGTGAGGGTGCTTTTGACGTTCAGGCAGCCTGAGAATAGAAATCAAGCACGCTCACGCCAGTCAGCAAATCGGTCTCGGGCAAGTCCGCATGCTGATGCCCGCCCAGCGCGCAATACACCAGCCAGTGCCGGTCCTGCACGTTGAAGGCGAGGCTGCCGACCAGGCTTTGCTGGTCGTCGTAAGGGGTGATGAGGTACAGACGATCCTGGTTTTCCGCGTGCAGCATGTCGCATTCCATTCGGGTTTCGAGGCGCGCAGGGTGAAGCATCCACGTGACGATGCCATGACACAGGGCAGCCATCGGTCGATTGTCAGGTTATTTGTCGCAAAGGCTGGGGCAGGGCGGCAGGGTTTGGGTAGAATTCGCGCCGCGGTCGTCGGTCTGGCGTCTGCCACACCGGTTAAGTTCGAGGTCTGTGATGTCGCTGCACTTGATGACGCTGTTTACCGCCCATCCCGCCAAGTTGATCAACCTGCTGGCCTTGCTGCTGGCCTTTCCGGGCAGCTGGCTGCTGCACGCGACCCGCCGCCGTGAGCAACGCGCCCAGGCCAGTCTCGCCGCCCAGCGCCAGGCGCAGCCGAATGCCGAGCCGATGCTCGATTGGGCGACGTTGCGCATGAACCGGTTTTTCTATCGTTTTGGTTTTGCTTGCCTGGGGCTTGCTTTGATCGTCTCCTGGATCAGCACCCGCTTCTGAAGCAATAGCAAACCGGTGTTGAGGGGATAAATCCCCTCGCCACTACAGCGGCAATCCAGCCTTGACCCGATACTGATTGCGCACCGGCGTTGCATATTGCAGCACCAGATACGGACGATGCTCAGCGGGGCACGCATCCAGTCGGCTTTGCCATTCATCCTGCGCCTTGGCCAGTTCGTCAGCCGGGAACACCTCGGCCGCCGTCGGGACATTCAGTTGCGGGTCGGCATCCGCCCACTGCGCGTACGCCAGGTAATGCACCGGGAACAACCGGTAGCCGCCGAGAATCTGCTTGTCCATTTCGATCGCCAATTGCTTGGTGTCTTCGAACACCTCGGTGATCGGCGCGGCGAAGTTCACGTGCACCCGGCCCTTGTAGCCGGTGATGCCCTTGGCGATGCTCACGTCATCCTCGCCCGGCGCCTTGGCGTAGGTGCCGGTGGTGGCGCGGATGTAGAGTTCGCGGGCCTTGGCCTGATCGCACGGGTCGTACTCATAGCTGATCGACACCGGCGTCACGTTGAGCGAGCGGATCACTTCGCCGAACGGCTCGTCCTTGCGGCTCATGTGGAACATCTTGAGGATCGCCGACTCGGTACGGTCGTCGCCGTCCTTCGCCCGACCTTCCGCCTGAGCAATCCAGATCGACGCGCAATCGTTGCGGATCGAGTGGTTGATGTACGCCGACAGCAATTGATACGCAGCCATTTTCTCGCGACGGCCGGTGATCGAACGGTGGACGATGAAGCTCTTGTTCAAGCGCATCAGGTCACTGACAAACGGCTTTTGCAGCAGGTTGTCGCCAATCGCGATGCGCGGCGTCGGCAGGCCGGCGTGGTACACGGCATAGTTGACGAAGGCCGGGTCCATGACGATATCGCGGTGGTTGGCGATGAACAGGTAGGCGCTGCCGGACTTGAACTGCTCGACACCGGTATACGTCACGCCGTCGGTGGCGCGCTCGATGGTGTGGTCGACGTAGAACTCGACTTTGTCCTGTAAGGTAGCCACGGAATTCACGTCGGCAAACTCACGACGCAGCCGATGGGCTATAAGAGGTTTGAGCATCCAGCCGAAGGCACCGGCAAAACGCGGGAAGCGGAAGTGGGTGAGGATATCTAGAAACGCCTTGTCGCCGAGCAGCCTTGCCAGTACCGCAGGTACTTCGCTGTCGTCGTAAGGTCGGATGGCATCGAATTCGCCCATCATGCTCTCTTGTTGGAAACGGCTAGGGTAAGTAAAGGGTTAGATCGAAAACCCGCGGGGCACGGTCTGAAAATTAGCCAGACAAAAATAGCCCTGCAAATAGACCGGCGATTATACGCACAAGTCACTGGGGAGACCGCGATGCTGGAAAATGCACTGTATGAATGTCCGTATTGCGGTGAGGAAGTGGAGACCACTCTGGATTTGTCTGCTGGGGATCAGACGTATATCGAAGACTGCCAGGTGTGCTGTCGTCCGATCACCTTTGTCCTGCAGGTACATGAAGAAGAGTGGCATCTGGAAGTCTTCAGCGAAAACGAGTGAGGGCCGCGTATGCAGCGCATCTACGAACCGGCGAACCTGATGGAGGGCGAAATGCTCAAGGGCATGCTTGCCACTGAGGGGATCGAGGCGCATCTGATCGGTCGTGATCTGGTGGGCGGTGCGGGTGAATTGCCGATCTTCGGCCTGCTCTGGCTGTCGGTGGATAACGATCAGGCCGAATACGCCCGCGAGTTGATCACCGCGTACAATGCCGCGCTGCCGCTGCCCGGCGACGAACCGGAAAGCTTTCCCGGCACGCTGGTCTGTTAGGCTGGCCTTCGTTTTATTCAGAGTCGTGTTGCCCCATGTGTGGACGTTATGCCCTGTTTCGCTGGAACCGCGAGTTCGCGGCCCTGCCAGGTTTTCCCGCCGATCAGCAGGCGCAGTGGAACATTTCCCCGAATGATTCGGTGTTGATGCTACGTGCCGAAGAAGACGGCCAGCGCACCTTGGCCCGTGCACGCTGGGGCCTGACGCCGCCGTGGCTGACCGATCTGTCGAAGACCCCGGCCCATGCCCGCGCCGAAACTGTCGCAGAACAGCCGATGTTTCGTGAGGCCTTGCGCTTGCGTCGCTGCCTGCTGCCGGCCAACGGCTTTTACGAATGGCGCGGCACCCAGCGCAAGCGGCCTTACTGGTTGACGCCGGGGGAGGGCTCGTCGTTGTTTTTCGCGGCGATCTGGGAAGCGTATCCGGTGCAGGAACAGGTCTGGCTGAGTACGGCGGTGATTACTCAGTCGGCGGCGAGTCAGCGCCGGCCGTTGATTCTTGATGAAGCGGGGCAGGCTGCCTGGCTTGATCCCGAAACGCCGATGCATGTCTTGCAGGGTTTGCTCGCCAGTGAACCGGCGGCGCTGCGCGAGCGGGTGCTGGCGAATCTGGTGAATGATCCGAAGTTGAACGGGCCGGAGTGTTTGACCCCGGCTTGATTTGCGTGGATCAAAAGCCCCTCACCCCAGCCCTCTCCCGGAGGGAGAGGGCGCCGAATGGGGGATGCTTGAGAGGTACACCGACCTGAACGATCTGTTGTGAATCCATAATCGACTGTTTTTTTCAGGTCGATGTATAGCGCAAGACATCGCGGTCGGTCCCCTCTCCCTCCGGGAGAGGGCTAGGGTGAGGGGCTCTTGATCTTTCAGACCTTGAACTGATTGATCAACCGCCGCTGCTGTTCCGCCAGTTTGGTCAACCCGGCGCTCGCCGAACTCGACTCATCCGCACCGCCCGCCACTTCATTCGCCACCTGACCGATATTGATCACATTGCGGTTGATGTCGTCGGCCACTGCACTTTGCTCTTCCGCCGCACTGGCGATTTGCGTGTTCATGTCATTGATCACCGACACGGCCTGGGTGATCGTCTCCAGCGCTTCGGCCGCTTTCGCCGCGTGTTGCACGCTTTCGTCGGTGCGGTTCTGGCTGTCTTCCATCACGCGCACCACATCGCGGGTGCCCTGTTGCAACTGCTGGATCATGCTCTGGATTTCTTCAGTGGCCTTTTGGGTTTTCTGCGCCAGATTGCGCACTTCATCCGCGACCACGGCAAAACCGCGACCCTGCTCGCCGGCCCGGGCGGCCTCGATTGCCGCGTTCAGTGCCAGCAGATTGGTTTGCTCAGCGATGCCGCGAATGGCGGTGAGGATGGCGTTGATGTTTTCGCTGTCCTTGGCCAGCGTCTGCACCACCTCGACAGCCTTGCCGATTTCCACCGCCAGTACGCCAATCGAATTCGAGGTGTCGCGCACGATCTGCATGCCCTGGCTGGCGGCCTGGTCGGCGTGGCTTGCCGCTTGTGCTGCCTGGGTGGCGTTGCGCGCGACGTCTTGGGCGGTGGCGGTCATTTCCTGCACCGCTGTCGCCACTTGATCGATTTCGGCCATTTGTTTCTGCACGCCGATGTTGGTGCGGATGGCGATGTCGGCGGTGTGTTCCGAGGAATCGCTGACGCTCTGCACCGAGGTCACCACTTGGGTGATCATCGCCTGCAACTTGGCGAGGAAAGTGTTGAAGCCTTTGGCAATCGAGCCCAATTCGTCGCTGCGGTCGCTGCTCAAACGCCGGGTCAGATCACCTTCGCCCTGAGCGATGTCATCGAGCATGGCGACCATTTGTTTGAGTGGCCGCGCGATGCCGTGACCCACCAGCCAGATCACCAGCAGGCCGATGCCGGCGATGATCAGGCCGACCATGGCCATGCCGAAGGTGTCGGATTTGCGCTGGGCATCAAGGTCGGCCTGGAGGTTTTGCAGATCGGCCATGACTGCGTTGAGCGGCAATTGCAGCATCAGTGTCCAGCGTGCGTCGGTCTGGCCGATGCCGAACGGCAGGTACAGCTCGATACGACCCTTGGCCTGATTCACCGAATAGGTGACCTCGTCGCGCTTGAGGTTGGCGAGATTGCTGGCCTGTTCGGCGTCGAGGATGTCGCTGACTTTTTCACCGAATTTGCTCGAGTCCTTGGTGTAGGCAACGATCCGCCCGTTGCCGCCGACCAGAGCCATTTCACCGGCGCCGCTGTAAAGCTTCTGGTTGGCGGCGAGCAGCATGTCCTGAATGAAGTTCACCGAGAGGTCGGCGCCGACGATGCCCTGGAACGCGCCGTTGACCATGATCGGTTCGATGAACGAGGCGAGCATGACGATCTTGTCACCGACCTTGTACGGTGCCGGGTCGATCACGCAGGGTTTCTTCGTCTCTTTCGAGCACAGGTAGTACTCGCTGGCGCGTATGCCGGTGGACAAGGTTTTCTGGTCGTCGACATCGGCCAGTTTGTCCACGCCCAGGCTGCCGTCGGTATTGCGGAACCACCACGGCAAAAAGCGCCCGGTGGCCGGGTCGATACCGACCACGGCGCTGCCGATGTAGGCCGCGTCATTGTGGTCCAGTGCGTTTTTTTCCCAGCCGATGTAGGTGCCGAGAATCTTCGGGTTCTTTTCGACGTTTTCCTTGATCAGGCTGATCAGTTGCTCGCGGCTGACGCTCAGGCGTGGCTGGCCGTCGGCGGCGGTTGTGCCGAGCAGCGCGTTGACCCGTACCAGACCGCCGGCAATCAGCAGCGGCGCTTCGAGTTCGCGCTGGATCTGGCTGACCTGGGTCTGCGCCAGCGAGGTCAGGCGCTGTTCGATGACTTGCTCGAATTGCGCCTGGGTGCGCTGTTGCACCATTTCTTGCGTGCGAGCGCCGGAGAACAGCGCGTACAGCACCAGCGCCGCGACCACGCTGAGAACGATGGCGCCGGCCAGAGCGGCGACGGAAAACTGGATCGACTTGAACTTCATGGGAGCTCCGCACGCAAGAGGACAATCTGCGAGGGATTTATCGGCGGGGTGTGCAGGGCCATGAGAGACGTTGGTCGGAATCGGCCCGCGATGTCGCTGATGGATCGGTGCACGGCGGATTCAATGCGCGTTGAGGAATTTCCAGCCAGTCTTGCGGCCTTAGGTGGATGTACGCGCAATGCGTCCGTTGTATCTGGCGCCGATACAATTAGCCGCCTAGGATACGCCTCAGGTTTTCAGGGAGCTTTTGAATGAACAAGACATTAGTGGTAAGTGCTTTGAGCGCAGCGCTGTTGCTGGCCGGTTGTCAGTCGGTCAACACTACCAGCGGCGGTGCCGTGGGCGTGGAGCGCAAGCAGTACATGTTCAGCATGCTGTCCTCGCAAGAGGTCGATCAGATGTACGCGCAGTCGTATCAGAAGACTGTCGGCGAGGCGTCGAGCAAAGGTGTGCTGGACAAGACCAGCCCGGAAGCCAAGCGCGTGCAGACCATCGCCAACCGCTTGATCGCCCAGGCGCCAACCTTCCGCCCGGACGCGGCGCAGTGGCAATGGGAAGTCAATCTGATCAAGAGCGATGAGCTCAACGCCAACTGCGGTCCCGGCGGCAAGATCATCTTCTACACCGGGCTGATCGACAGCCTGAAACTCACCGACGATGAAATCGCTGCGGTCATGGGCCATGAAATTGCCCACGCCCTGCGCGAGCACGGTCGTGAAGCGATGTCCAAAGCCTATGGCATGGAAATGGCCAAGCAGGGCGCCGGCGCTTTGTTCGGTCTGGGCCAGGACAGCCTGGCGCTGGCCGACACCGTGGCCAACTACGGCATGACCTTGCCCAACAGCCGCGCCAACGAAAACGAAGCCGACCTGATCGGCCTGGAACTGGCCGCCCGCGCCGGTTACAACCCGAACGCGGCGATCACCCTGTGGGACAAGATGAGCAAGGCTTCCGAAGGCGCGCCACCGGAATTCATGAGCACCCACCCGGCATCCAGCAGCCGCATTGCTGCGTTGCAGGCAGCGATTCCGAAGGTGATGCCGCTGTACGAAAAAGCCCCGAAGTCCTGAGATTGACGGGGTCATGATCGTTCCCACGCTCTGCGTGGGAATGCCGCAAGGGACGCTCCGCGTTCCAAGCGGGACGCAGAGCGTCCCCGGCTGCATTCCCACGCGGAGCGTGGGAACGATCCTTCTCTCAGGGTTAAACCCAGCCGCTGCTCTGCATCGCTTTATAAACCGCAACAATCGCCAGAATCATGAACGCCGAAGCCGCGAGGCGGCGGATCAGGGTCAGCGGCAGTTTCTCTGCGGCAAAGTTACCCGCCAGTACTACCGGCACGTTGGCAATCAGCATGCCCACGGTGGTGCCGATAATCACCAGCCACAGTTCCGGATATTGCGCGGCGAGCATCACCGTGGCGATCTGCGTCTTGTCGCCAATTTCCGCGAGGAAGAACGCGATCAGCGTGGTCAGGAACGGGCCGAACTTGCGCGCCGTGCTGGCTTCGTCGTCATCCATTTTGTCCGGGACCAGCGTCCACAGTGCCGTGGCGGCGAAGCTGGCGGCGAGGATCCAGTGCAGGACGGCGTCGGAGAAGAAACTGCCGACCCAGGCACCTACCGCACCGGCTGCTGCGTGGTTGGCCAAAGTCGCGGCGACAATCCCGGCAATGATCGGCCAGGGTTTGCGAAAGCGAGCGGCAAGAATCAACGCGAGCAGTTGCGTCTTGTCGCCGATTTCGGCCAAGGCAACGATAGCGGTGGGAACGAGTAGCGAGTCCAGCATCAGGGATTTCCTAAGGGGCGGGTCGACACGGCTATGACACGTACAGCCTTCCCGCCCCGGGTAAGGTGTGCGTGTCATAGGTCTTGTCAAACCCTGCGATCCGTCTGTTGCGGACGCTTGGGTCGCATACGCCATGATCTGAGGATCAAGTATGTTGACGTATGCCGGACGAGCTTGGCGCTCGTGGGAGACTACTCCCCTAGGACGGAGCGGATTCTGCCTAGGCAAATCCGATTGGGCAAGAACAAATTTTCAACCGCGCTTGGCCCGGTAAATCCGGAAACCATTGCCTTCAGCCTTGATCGCACACACGCCCAAGTGCTCCTCGATCAACGGCTGATACTTGAGAAAGCTGTTCGCCACAAGGCGCAGTTCGCCACCGTTTTTCAGATGTTTCGCTGCTTTTCGCAGCAGGTTCTCCGTAGCGAAATAATCGGTGTGCACGCCGACATGGAACGGCGGATTGCTCAGGATCGCGCTCAAACCCATCGGCGCGGCGTCGATGCCGTCGCCGGTCAGCACTTCCGCTTCCAGGCCATTGGCAGCCAGGGTCAGACGGCTGCTGGCGGCGGCGAACGCGTCGACATCCAGCAACGTCACCTGATTGTGCGGATAGCGACGTTTCACCGCAGCCCCGAGCACGCCGGCACCACAACCGAAATCGAGCAGATGGCCGCTCGGCAGTTTGTCCAGATGCTCCAGCAGCAGGGCGCTGCCGCGATCCAGGCGACCGTGGCTGAACACGCCCGGCAGACTGATGACTTTCAACGGCCCTTCGGCCAGCGGCAGTTCGTAGGTCTGCGCCAGGCTTTCCAGCGGTTTCGCTTCAGGCGCATTGGCCACGGTGACTTGCCAGAGCTGGCAGTGACGGGCGCTGTCGAGTTTGCGTGGCTTGCCGAACGGGTTGAGCTGTTTGGACGCGCCTTCGATGCCGCTGCGTTTTTCCCCGACCAGAAACACTTCACGCCCGGCCAGACGCGACGCCACGGCGTTGAGGATGTAATCGGTCAGGTCCTTGGACTTGGGCAGGAACACCACAGCGCTGTCGAACTCGCGCTCCGGGACATTCACGCCGAACTGGCTGCGGCCCTCGAAACGTGCGTCCAGTGCGGCTTGGTCGCCAGCGTGCCAGCACCAGCCGAACGCATTCGGCAGACGCCCGAGCAAATCATCGGCGGGCAGGCCGGCCAACAGCAGCGAACCCTGGAATAACTCGGCCTGACGAAGCAGTACTTCACTGCGCGGATCCATAACTGCTCCTTGAAAAAAAGTGCCGCAGTTTATCAACTGACGACCCGCAGCGCCTCACCGCTGAAGAACGCCTGGGCGTTTTCGCTCAGTTGCCCGACGATACGCTGGCGTGCCTCGCGGCTGCCCCAGGCGTTGTGCGGGGTGACGATCAGGCGCGGGATATCGGCGGCGAGCAGCGGATTGCCCTGGGTCGGTGGCTCGACACTCAACACGTCGGTGGCCGCACCGCCGAGGTGACCGCTGCGCAAAGCGTCGGCCAGCGCCTGCTCATCAATCAGGCCGCCGCGGGCGGTATTGACCACAAATGCGCCGGGCTTCATCGCGGCCAGTTCGCCGGCGCCGATGAAGTTCCGGGTGTGCTCGTTGAGCGGGCAGTGCAGGGTCAGGGCGTCGATTTGCGGCAGCAGTTCTTCCAGCGGCAGGCGATCCGGCCGAGCCGGGCGCCCCGGAATCTGCCCGAGCAACACGCGCATGCCGAACGCTTCGGCCAGTCGCGCCACGGCGCCACCGAGTTCGCCATGACCGAGCAGGCCGAGGGTTTTGCCTTGCAGTTCGACGATCGGGTAGTCGAGCAGACAGAACTGTTTCGCCTGTTGCCAGCGGCCTGCGCCCACAGCCTTTTGATAGTCGGCCAGGCGCGTGGCGAGGTTGAGCAACAGCATGATCGTGTGTTGCGCCACCGACGGCGTGCCGTAAGCCTGGCAATTGCACACGGTGATGCCGTGGGCGCGGGCGGCAGCGAGGTCGACATTGTTGGTGCCGGTGGCGCTGATCAGGATCAGTTTCAGTTGCGGGTTGGCAGCCATTGCAGCGGCGTCGATCACGACTTTGTTGGTGATCGCCACACTGGCGCCGTGCAGGCGTTCGCTGACCTGTTCCGGCAGAGTCTGGGCGAACAGCTGCAAGTCGCTGAAGCATTCGCGCAACGGACCGAGGTCCAGATCGCCGAGATCCAGCGAAGGGTGATCAAGGAATACCGCGCGGCGCGTGTTCGTCATCAACTGTACCTTTTGTGCTGTGAGCGGAGGGCGTACTCTGCCGAGCCTACCAGATGAAACAAATCGTTACGCTGTCCCCGCAGCGGACACATAACCCTATGGCGAGGGGATTTAGCGAAACGTCGCACCGCCCCGATCGGCTGCGCAGCAGTCGCAAAATCATTGCCTGCGGGCCAGACAGAAGTTTTTGGGGCTGCTTCGCAACCCAACGGGGATAAATCCCCTCGCCACAGGACTGTGTTCTTTACAGATGTTTTATTGACCAAGCTGCCCCAAAGGAGCCCCCATGTACTGGACCGAGTTCTTGACCGTTGCCCTGATCCACTTGCTGGCCGTGGCCAGCCCCGGCCCGGACTTTGCCGTGGTCGTGCGCGAGAGCGTGACCCATGGTCGCCGCGCCGGCACCTGGACCGCGCTGGGCGTGGGCTCGGCGATTTTCCTGCATGTCGGCTATTCGTTGCTCGGCATCGGTCTGATCGTGTCGCAATCGATCGTGCTGTTCAACGCGCTGAAGTGGGCCGCCGCCGCGTATCTGCTTTACATCGGCTTCAAGGCGTTGCGCGCACAACCGGCGAAAACCGTCACCGATGACTTGCACCGGGAAACCGGCGTACGCACCGCGCGGGGCGCCTTTACCTCAGGCTTCGTCACCAACGGCCTGAACCCGAAAGCCACGCTGTTTTTCCTCTCGCTGTTCACCGTGGTGATCAACCCGCACACACCGCTGGCGGTGCAGGCCGGTTACGGCGTTTACCTGGCGGTGGCGACGGCGATCTGGTTCTGCCTGGTGGCGATGCTGTTCAGCCAACAACGGGTGCGCGCCGGCTTCGCCCGCATGGGCCATTGGTTCGACCGCACTATGGGTGCCGTGCTGATTGCTCTCGGCGTGAAAATCGCATTCACCGAAATGCATTGAGAACTGGAATACATCAATCCCTGTGGGAGCGAGCCTGCTCGCGAAAGCGCCAGTCCAGTCACCAAAAGTGTCGACTGACCCGACGCCTTCGCGAGCAGGCTCGCTCCCACCGGTCGTATTTTCTTCAATTTCGGCCCGAAATGCTGGCGAAAAGCTAGCATTTGTACAGCTCTGCAAATCATTCCTTTGGCTGATTTGACTGTCATGCAGGCGCACTAGAGTACGAATCTCTCCGCCAACACCGTGCAGTCAGAAAAGGGATTCTTATGTTGCAGACTCGGGTCATTCCGCCGGCCGATGGGGCCTACCAGTATCCATTGCTGATCAAACGGCTGCTGATGTCCGGCGCCCGTTACGAGAAAACCCGCGAAATCATCTACCGCGACCAGTTGCGCTACAGCTATCCGACCCTGATCGAGCGGGTTGCGCGGCTGGCCAACGTGCTGACGGCTGCTGGCGTGAAGGCCGGTGACACCGTGGCGGTGATGGACTGGGACAGCCACCGTTACCTGGAATGCATGTTCGCCATTCCGATGATCGGCGCGGTGATCCACACCATCAATGTGCGCCTGTCACCCGAGCAGATCCTCTACACCATGAACCACGCCGAGGACCGCTTCGTGCTGGTCAACAGTGAGTTCGTCGGGCTGTATCAGGCCATCGCGCCGCAGCTGACCACGGTGGAGAAAACCCTGCTGCTGACCGATCTCCCGGAGAAAACCGCAGAGCTGCCGAACCTCGTCGGCGAATACGAGCAACTGCTGGCCGCTGCCAGCGCGCAATACGATTTCCAGGACTTCGACGAAAACTCGGTCGCCACCACGTTCTACACCACCGGCACTACGGGCAATCCGAAAGGCGTGTATTTCACCCATCGGCAACTGGTGCTGCACACCATCGGCGTGGCGACGATCATGGGTTCGATCGACAGCGTACGCCTGCTCGGCACCAACGATGTGTACATGCCGATCACGCCGATGTTCCACGTCCACGCCTGGGGTTTGCCTTACGTGGCGACCATGCTCGGGCTCAAGCAGGTTTATCCGGGGCGCTACGATCCGGAGTATCTGGTGGAGTTGTGGCGCAAGGAGAAGGTCACCTTTTCCCATTGCGTGCCGACCATCCTGCAGATGCTGCTCAACGCCAAAGCCGCGCAGGGTGCCGACTTCGGCGGCTGGAAAATCGTCATCGGCGGCAGCGCACTCAATCGCAGCCTTTATGAAAACGCCAAGGCCCGTGGCATTCAGCTGACAGCCGCTTACGGCATGTCGGAGACCGGGCCGCTGGTGTCCTGCGCGCACCTCAACGACGAATTGATGGCCGGCAGCGAGGACGAACGCACCACCTACCGGATCAAGGCCGGTGTGCCGGGGCCATTGGTCGAGGCGGCGATTGTCGACGGCGACGGCAACTTCCTTCCGGCCGACGGCGAAACCCAGGGCGAACTGGTACTGCGCGCGCCGTGGCTGACCGAAGGCTATTTCAACGAACCGCAGAAGGGCGCCGAGCTCTGGGCCGGCGGCTGGCTGCACACCGGCGACGTCGCTACGCTCGACAGCATGGGCGTGATCGATATTCGTGATCGCATCAAGGACGTAATCAAGACCGGCGGCGAGTGGATCTCCTCCCTCGACCTCGAAGACCTCATCAGCCGCCATGCGGCGGTACGCGAAGTAGCAGTGGTGGGCATTGCCGATCCACAGTGGGGCGAGCGCCCGTTTGCCTTGCTGGTGGTCCGCGAAGGGCAGGTGATCGGTGCACGGGAACTGAAGGAGCACCTCAAGCCGTTCGTCGAACTGGGGCACCTGAGCAAGTGGGCGATCCCCAGTCAGATCGCCCTTGTTACCGAAATTCCCAAGACCAGTGTCGGCAAGCTCGACAAGAAGCGCATCCGCCTCGACATCACCGAATGGCAGGCCAACAACAGCACCTTCCTTTCGACTCTTTGAGTGTCTGCTGGCGCGCCGAAACCGGCGCGCCAGACCCACCAAGCAAGCGCTTGGCTTGTGAAATCGAAAAAATCAGCCATCCTTGCCGTGCCGACGTGTGTCGGACTGGCGAAAGGACTGTTCCAGAGTGGTTGGCGGCTGCAAATCACACTTTAGAGGGATCAAGCACTACCACCCGCTGGCTATAGTCCGCTCAAGGACTTTTTGAAAACGGAGCACACGCACTGAACGGGGCGAGCAACTCTGGAGCGATTTCGGGCAGCCCTGGCGCCCGGTCCTCCACAGCGTTTTTAAAAGTACTCACTGCCATAACAATAATGCACATGGAGTAGCGTCGATGACCTCAGTAAACCAGTTCTGGCGCCGGGCGAAACTGCCTCTGGCGGTCAGTCTTGCCTCCTCGCTCGCCGGGCCTGCATTCGGCGTCAGTTTCAACGTCGGTGAAATCGAAGGCCAGTTCGACTCGTCCCTGTCGATCGGTGCCAGTTGGTCTACTCAGAGCCCGAACAAGAACCTTATCGGCGTCAACAACGGCGGCCGTGGCCTGTCGCAGACTTCCGATGACGGGCACGCCAACTTCAAGAGCGGCGAAACCTTTTCGAAGATCTTCAAGGGTATCCATGACCTTGAATTGAAATACGGCGACACCGGCGTGTTCGTCCGTGGCAAGTACTGGTACGACTTCGAACTGAAGGACGAGAGCCGCCAGTTCAAGGACATCAGCGACAGCAACCGCAAAGAGGGCGCCAAGTCCTCCGGCGGGCAGATCCTCGACGCCTTCGTCTACCACAACTACGCGATTGCCGATCAGCCGGGTTCCGTGCGTCTGGGCAAGCAGGTAGTGAGCTGGGGTGAAAGTACCTTCATCGGCGGCGGCATCAACTCGATCAACCCGATCGACGTCTCCGCGTTCCGTCGTCCGGGCGCCGAGATCAAGGAAGGCCTGATTCCGGTCAACATGTTCTACGTGTCGCAGAGCCTCACCGATAACCTCTCGGCCGAAGCGTTCTACCAACTGGAATGGGACCAGACCGTCGTCGACAACTGCGGCACCTTCTTCTCCCAGCCGGACATCGTTGCTGACGGTTGCGACAGCAATCTGCGCGTACTGAACAAGCGTTCGCAGATTCCGGCGATCGCTTTGGGGCCGTTGGCCGCCAACGGTGTGAACGTCGACCAAGAAGGCGTGCTGGTGCGCCGTGGGCCGGACCGTGACGCGCGCGACAGCGGTCAGTGGGGCGCGTCCCTCAAATACATGTTCGAGCCACTCGATACCGAGTTCGGCGCGTACTTCATGAACTACCACAGCCGTGCGCCGATCTTCAGTGCAACCGGCGCACCGCAGTCGGTCTACAACACTGCCGCCGCGCTGCCGGGGCCGTTCGCTGCACTCGCACCGCTGCTGGTCGCGGGCAATTCGAATTACTTCATCGAATACCCGGAAGACATTCGTCTCTACGGCCTGAGTTTCTCCACCACCCTGCCTACCGGTACGGCGTGGAGCGGTGAGATCAGCTACCGTCCGAACGCGCCGGTACAACTGAACTCCACCGACATCCTGTTTGCCGGTGTGCGTCCATTGGGCGGTGCACTGACCAACGCTTCGCTGCTGACCGGCGTGCCGGGTCAGGATCTGCATGGCTATGAGCGCAAGGAAATCACCCAGATCCAGACGACGTTCACGCACTTCTTCGATCAGGTCATGGGCGCCAGCCGTCTGACCCTCGTCGGTGAAGTCGGTGCGACCTACGTCGGTGGCCTGGAAAGCCGTTCCGACAAGCGTTATGGCCGCGATCCGGTCTACGGTCCGGGTGAGTTGCCGGCCACTGGCGGTATCGATACCTGCGCCAACATCCTCAACAACAGCACGATCAACGGCGCCGGTCCTGGTTCGCCGCAGAACAACCGCAGCCGCAATTGCGAAAACGACGGTTTCACCACGTCGATGTCGTGGGGCTACCGTGGTCGGGCGATCTGGGAATACAACGACGTGTTTGCCGGTGTGAACCTGAAACCGAACGTGGCCTGGTCCCACGACGTCAGCGGTTACTCGCCAGGCCCTGGCGGCAACTTCGAGGAAGGTCGCAAAGCGGTCAGCCTGGGCGTCGATGCCGAGTACCAGAACACCTACACCGCGAGCCTGGCTTACACCAATTTCTTCGACGGCAAGTACACCACCGTGGATGACCGCGACTTCGTGGCGCTCAGCTTCGGCGTGAACTTCTAAGCACTGCATTTCAGGACGAACGAATTTATGAAAATAACAAAGAGTCTGTTCCACGCCGGTGTTCTGGGCCTGTCGCTGCTGGCGACCAGTGTCATGGCGGCGGTGCCTGCTGCCGAAGCGGATAAACTGGGCAAGAGCCTGACGCCGATGGGCGCGGAAATGGCCGGTAATGCCGACGGTTCGATCCCGGCCTGGAAACCGCTGCCGAAGAATGCCGGCAGCGTCGACAGCAAAGGCTTCCTGTCCAACCCTTACGCCAGTGAGCAACCGCTGTTCACCATCACTGCCAAGGATGTCGACAAGTACAAGGACAAGCTTGCCCCGGGCCAGTACGCGATGTTCAAGCGCTATCCGGAAACCTTCAAGATGCCGGTCTATCCGTCCCATCGCGGCGCCACCGTGCCGGATGACGTGTTCGCCGCGATCAAGAAGAACGCCACCAGCACCAACCTGGTGTCCGGCGGCAACGGTCTGGAAAACTTCGATACCGCCGTGCCGTTCCCGATCCCGAAAACCGGTGTGGAAGTGATCTGGAACCACATCACCCGCTATCGCGGCGGCAGCGTGACCCGTCTGGTGACCCAGGCCGCGCCGCAACCGAACGGCTCGTACAGCCTGGTGTACTTCCAGGATCAGTTCGTATTCCGCGACAAGATGAAGGACTACGATCCGGCGAACCCGGGCAACATCCTGTTCTACTTCAAGCAGAAAGTGACCGCGCCGGCGCGTCTGGCCGGTGGCGTACTGCTGGTGCACGAGACCCTCGATCAGGTCAAGGAGCCGCGTTCGGCGTGGGTCTACAACGCCGGTCAGCGTCGTGTGCGCCGTGCACCGCAAGTGTCGTATGACGGCCCGGGTACCGCCGCCGACGGCCTGCGTACCTCGGACAACCTCGACATGTACAACGGTGCGCCGGATCGTTACGACTGGAAGCTCGAAGGCAAGAAAGAGATGTACATCGCCTCCGACAGCTACAAGCTCGACGATCCGAAACTGAAGTACTCGGACATCATCAAGGCCGGCCACATCAACCAGGACCTGGCACGCTACGAGCTGCGCCGCGTCTGGCACGTGGTCGCGACCCTGAAGGAAGGACAGCGCCACATCTACGCCAAGCGTGACTTCTACATCGACGAGGACACCTGGCAGGCAGCGGTCATCGACCACTATGACGGTCGCGGCCAACTGTGGCGTGTAGCCGAGGCACATGCCGAGAACTACTACGACAAGCAAGTGCCGTGGTACGCCCTCGAAACCCTCTACGACCTGCAGTCCGGCCGTTATCTGGCACTGGGCATGAAGAACGAAGAGAAGCAGGCGTATGACTTCGGCTTCACCGCCACCACCAGCGACTTCACCCCGGCCGCTCTGCGTCAGGATGGTGTTCGCTAAACCTGCGTAAACCCGAGGCCGCATCCTCGTGACAACGCCCCGACCGGTTCGGGGCGTTTTTGTGTCTGTAGCCTTTTTGTAGCCATTTGTAGCAGTGACCTTCATTACCTCTTCGTTTAAGGCTAGGCTGCGGACATCTGCAACGCCGCCAATCGCCTTCGAACAAGAGCCGGCCATGACTGATCTGTCCCCACTTCCGGGTCCCGCAAGCATCACCGTCGCAGCACTGGACGGGCGTTTTTTTCGCCCACCGCTGCCTGACGGCTATGTCTTGCGGCCGCGCCTTTGCCAGCGTCTGCAGGCCGGGCTCGGAGGTCGGTTGCTGCTGGTCAGCGCCCCGGCCGGGTTCGGCAAAAGCTCGCTGGCGGTGGAGTTCTGTCAGAGCCTGCCGGCGCACTGGCAAAGTCTCTGGCTGGGCTTGAGTCCACGAGACAGTGATCCCGGACGTTTTCTCGAGCGCTTGCTTGAAGGGCTACAGGACTATTTTCCGGCCTTGGGCGCTGGTGCCCTCGGTCTGTTGAAAATGCGTCAGCGCCATCAGCCGTTTGCTTTCGAAGAGTGGCTCGACGGTCTGCTCGATGAGCTGGCGCTGCATCTCGATCCTGCCGCGCCGTTGCTGCTGGTCCTCGACGACTACCACCTTGCCCAGGGGCCGGTGCTGGACCGTTGCCTGCAATTTTTCCTCAATCATCTGCCCGATGGCTTGCTGGTGATGGTCACCAGCCGTCAGCGCCCGGACTGGCATCTGGCGCGTCTGCGCCTGTCGCGGCAGTTGCTCGAGCTGCACGAACAGGACTTGCGCCTGACCCACGACGAAGCCCTGACCTTGCTCGATCGCCACAGCAGCTCACTGCGCGGCGAAGCACTGGAAAGCCTGATCCAGCGCAGCGAAGGCTGGGTCGCCGGTCTGCGCTTCTGGCTGCTGGCGGTGGCCGAGGCGGGCAACGATGCCGCGCTGCCGCAAGCATTGAACGGCGGCGAAGGGTTGATCCGCGATTATCTGCTCGAAGAAGTCATCGATTGCCTGCCAGCCGAAGTGCAATCGTTTCTCTACGAAACTGCTCCGCAGGAGCGCTTTTGCAGCGAGCTGTGCGACGCCGTCCGCGAAGCCCATGACAGCGCCGAGATCCTGCGCTTTCTCCTCGCTCACCAAGTGTTTCTGGTGCCGCTGGACGAGCACGGTCATTGGTATCGCTATCACCATCTGTTCTCCGACTTGTTGCGCAGCCGGCCAATCGCCCAGGCGATGGTGCCCAACGCCACCCTGCATTTGCGCGCCTGCCGCTGGTTCAACGCACAGGGCCTGCTCGACGAAGCGGTGGAGCAGGCCTTGCGTGCCGGGCATCTCGATGTCGCGGCGAACCTGGTACAGAACCTGTCCGAAGAACAGCTGCTCGCCGAGCAGAACGTCGGCATGCTGCTGCGCTGGAAAATGGACTTGCCCGACAGCCTGCTGATCAGCACGCCACGGCTGATCGTGCTCTACAGCTGGGCACTGGGGCTGGCCTGTCAGCTCGACGCCGCTGAGGAGCTGGCCAGCCATTTGAGCCGCTTTCTGCCGGCGCCTTCGGCCACTGCGCAGAAATCCATGCTGGCGCAATGGCTGGCGCTGAGCGGGATCATCGCTCGCGGACGCGGCCATCGCGAACTGACCCTGCGCTATTGCAGTGAAGCGCTGGAGAGCCTGCCGGCCAAGCGTTATGGCCAGCGGCTGATGTGCCTGTCGACCTTGTCCAATCTGGCGATCGCGGACGGCGATCTGTGGCGCGCCCGTGGCCTGAACCGTGAATCCCTCGAGCTGGCGCAACGGGTCGGCAATCCATTATTCGAAGCACTGGCGCATTACGACAGGGCGCGGGTTCTGCAATCGCGGGGCGAGATCCTGCGCGCGCTGGATGAAGTGCATCAGGGCCTGGAACGCTTGCGCGGTCTGTCGCCGCAACGCCTGTACGCCGTGCGCGCGCGGCTGACGTTGTACGAAGGTTTCCTGCTGGCGATGCGTTTGCAGCCGCAGGCTGCACGCGTACGCCTGCTCGCCGGGATTGGCGAGGCGCGCGCCTGTCGCGACATCAGCGTGCTGATCGGCCACTGCGTGATTGCCCGCCTCGACGGCGCCAGCGGCGAGTTCGCCAAGGCCTTCGCCGAACTCGCCGAGGCCGAACGCCTGATGCACATCTGGGACGTACCGCCGATCTACTACCTGGCGATGATCACCCTGGTCAAATGCGAACTGTGGCTGGCCCAGGGTCGCATCGATCTCGCCGAGGCGTGGCTTGCACGATTGGGCCAGACCTACACCGGCGAAAACGCTGCGGCACCGCCGGAATTCCATCCGCAACTGCCGTTGCATGTGGAGCTGCAACAGGCGCTGCTCGATGTGATTCAGGGGCAGCCGATGCTCGCCGAAGGGCGGTTGAACGTGTTGCATGAAAACGGCCAGCGGACCGGACGCCAGTTGCTCAGTGTGATGGCGTTGACGCAGAAGGTGGCGCTGTTGCTGTCCAGTGGACGCGAGCCCGATGCGCGCAAAACCTTGAATCTGGCGCTGGAAGCTGCCGCCGGCGGCGTCTTTCAACCCTTCGATGCGCTGCTGAAAAACCAAACCGACTGGATGCGCGGACAACTGCAGACGCTCACTTGCAACGCGGTGAGCCAGCAATTGCTCACGCATTTTCCAACAGCTGCGCCGCGACCGAGCGTAGAAAACTCAACTACCGAACAACTCAGCAGCCGCGAACTGGCGGTGCTGCGCCTGATCGCTCAAGGCTGTTCCAATCAGGAAATCAGCGAGCAGTTGTTCATTTCCCTGCACACGGTGAAAACCCATGCCAGCCATATCAACAGCAAGCTCGGGGTTGAGCGGCGTACGCAGGCAGTGGCGCGGGCGAAGGCGTTGGGGTTATTGCTCTAGCGACGGTAAAATTCGCCATCGGCCGTTGCCAACGGCGTTGACCCTGTCCAGGATTTTTCCATGACCACGCCCAGCCCTGCACTTATCCGCGAAACCTTCCCCGTCGGCCCATTGCAGTGCAACTGCACCATCATCGGCGACCCGCTCACAAAAAAAGCCATCGTCGTCGATCCCGGCGGCAACCCTGATCTGATCATGGCGCGCCTCGACGCCCATGGCCTGAAAGTCGTCAGCATCATCCATACCCACGCGCATCTCGATCACTTTCTCGCTTCAGGGCAGATGAAGGAGAAAACCGGTGCGACCCTGCATCTGCACAAGGAAGACCAGTTCCTCTGGGACAACCTTGAAATGCAATGCCAGATGTTCGGCGTGCCTTACACCCCGGTGCCGTCGCCGGATCGTTGGCTGAGCGATGACGAAGAACTCGCCTGCGGTTGCGGCGTGGCCCTGCACACGCCGGGACATACACCCGGTTCCATGAGCTTCTGGTTTTCCGAGGCTAAGCTGTTGATAGCCGGCGACACGCTGTTTCGTCGCGGGGTAGGGCGCACGGATTTGTGGGGTGGCGATCAGGCGACCATCGTGCGTTCGATCAAACAGCGGCTGTATACGCTGGACGAGGACGCAACGGTTGTCACCGGGCACGGCCCGGACACGCGTCTGGGTGATGAGATGCGCGAGAACCCGTTTGTGCGTGCCTGAATTTTTTGTCACGGGTGTGCGGCGGAATTTTTGCGCATTGTCATGATCCAACGCCCGCGCAGGTCCATTGATTGATCAGTGGCCGCTGCACCACAGAATGCAAAAAGACCAGGAGCTCTCCATGTTCACCACGCGTCGTTTGATTATTGTCGCTACTGCCGTGGCCGTGCTGTCCGGCTGCGCCTCGCCCAATCCGTATGACAATCAGGGTCAGGCCGACGGTGGCTCGCAAGGCATGAGCAAAACCGCCAAATACGGTGGCCTCGGTGCGCTGGCCGGTGCACTCGCCGGTGCCGCCATCGGCCACGACAACCGTGGCAAGGGCGCCTTGATCGGCGCTGCCGTGGTCGGTGCTTCCGCAGCAGGCTACGGCTACTACGCCGACCAGCAGGAAAAGAAACTGCGCGCGAGCATGGCCAACACTGGCGTTGAAGTGCAGCGTCAGGGCGATCAGATCAAGCTGATCATGCCGGGCAACATCACCTTCGCCACCGATTCGGCGAACATCGCTTCCAGCTTCTATCAACCGCTGAACAACCTGGCCAACTCGCTAAAAGAGTTCAACCAGAACCAGATCGAAATCGTCGGCTACACCGACAGCACCGGCAGCCGCCAGCACAACATGGACCTGTCCCAACGTCGTGCGCAGAGCGTGGCGACCTACCTGACCTCGCAAGGTGTCAGCGGTGCCAACCTGTCGGCCCGTGGCGCCGGCCCGGATAACCCGATTGCCAGCAATGGTGACGCCAATGGCCGCGCACAGAACCGCCGGGTCGAAGTCAATCTGAAGGCTATTCCGGGTCAGCAGTACGGTGGTCAGCAGCAACAGCCGGGTACGGTGCAGCAGTATCCGTAAGCGATTGCCTGAATGAAGAAATGCCCGATCCTGTGATCGGGCATTTTTTTGTTTCATCGGTGCGGACCCTTTCGCGAGCAGGCTCGCTCCCACATTTGAAATGCATTCCCCCTGTGGGAGCGAGCCTGCTCGCGAAGAGGCCGGCGAGGGCAGCGAAGATTGCAGATACAAAAAAGCCCCCGGACACATCACTGTCCGGGGGCTTTTTGTTCGCAGCGAAGACTGCTTACTTCTTCAAACCATAATGCTCATCGAGCATGCCCGGCGAATTCGGGCTCTTCGGCGCGTAATCACGCGGTGGTTCCTGATCGCGCGGTGGCGTCAGGCGTTCACGTGGTGCCTGCGCTGCGTCGGCGTGCAGGGCGGCGATCAGGCGCTGGCGGGTCTGCTCGTCCAGGGCCAGACGATTGGCGCCCTCGGCGAGGTGGTCCTGCACTTCCTGATAGCTCTGGGTCAGCTTCTTGACCAGCATCGCGGTGCTGTTGAAGTGGGTGACCACTTCGTTCTGATAACTGTCGAAACGCTCCTGGATATCATCCAGTTGACGCTGCGTGCGGCTCGGTGCGGCGTTCGGCGCAACGCGCGCGATCAGGAATCCAATGGCGACACCCACAACCAGGGCAAGAGTCGGTAACAACCAAACTAAGAGCGAGTGTTCCACGAGTCCTTCCTCTATAAACGGCTTTGCTTTACGTTAACGGCTCGAACCTGCGCTGTATACCGCGATTCACTCGCAATAGATTGGCACAGACAATTTGCTAGACGAGTCGACCCGATTCGAGGTCACGGAGTTCCTCCCTTGCTGATGCGTGAAACCCCTGTAGTGATTGACGGCCCTGTCGGCCAAATTGAGGCTTTGTATCTGGATAACGAGCAGCCGCGCGGCATCGCGCTGATCTGCCATCCGAACCCGGTACAGGGCGGCACCATGCTCAACAAGGTCGTCTCGACCCTGCAGCGCACCGCGCGCGACGCAGGCCTGATCACCTTGCGTTTCAACTATCGCGGCGTCGGCGCCAGCCAGGGCACGCACGACATGGGCACCGGCGAAGTCGACGACGCTCAGGCCGCAGCTACATGGCTGCGGGAAAAACACCCAGATCTGCCGCTGACCCTGTTCGGTTTCTCCTTCGGCGGATTTGTTGCAGCAAGTCTCGGCGGCCGTCTCGAAGCCGAAGGCGTGCAGCTTGAGCACCTGTTCATGGTTGCCCCGGCGGTGATGCGTCTGGGCGAGCAGGATCAACTGCCGCAGCACGGCGGGTTGACCGTGATCCAGCCGGAAACCGATGAAGTCATCGATCCGCAACTGGTCTACCAATGGTCAGAAAAACTCCAGCGCCCCCATGAGCTGCTGAAAGTGGCAGAATGCGGACACTTTTTTCACGGCAAGCTGACCGATCTCAAGGATCTGCTGCTGCCGCGTCTCTCGAATTGATTGCAGTCTGACAAGCGATTACCCATGACCAACCGTACCCGCATTCTCACCGGCATCACCACCACTGGCACGCCGCACCTGGGCAACTACGCCGGCGCGATTCGCCCGGCAATCCTCGCCAGCCGCGACAGCCAGGCCGATTCGTTCTATTTCCTGGCCGACTACCACGCCCTGATCAAATGCGATGACCCGCTGCGCATCCAGCGCTCGCGTCTGGAAATCGCCGCGACCTGGCTGGCCGGTGGTCTGGACGTTGATCGCGTGACCTTCTACCGCCAGTCCGACATCCCGGAAATCCCCGAGCTGACCTGGCTGCTGACTTGCGTCGCCGCCAAGGGCCTGCTCAACCGTGCGCACGCGTACAAGGCCTCGGTGGACAAGAACGTTGAAACCGGTGAAGACCCGGATGCCGGCATCACCATGGGCCTGTACAGCTATCCGGTGCTGATGGCCGCGGACATTCTGATGTTCAACGCGCACAAGGTGCCGGTCGGTCGCGATCAGATTCAGCACGTGGAAATGGCCCGTGATATCGGTCAGCGTTTCAACCATCTGTTCGGCCAGGGCAGAGAGTTCTTCACCATGCCCGAAGCGCTGATCGAAGAAAGTGTGGCCACCTTGCCGGGCCTCGACGGTCGCAAGATGTCGAAGAGCTACGACAACACCATTCCGCTGTTCTCCAGCGCCAAGGAAATGAAGGACGCGATCTCGCGGATCGTCACCGACTCCAAGGCGCCGGGCGAAGCGAAAGATCCCGATAATTCGCACCTGTTCACTCTGTTCCAGGCCTTCGCCACACCGGCGCAGGCCGATGAATTCCGCGGTGAGCTGCTCGGTGGTCTGGGCTGGGGTGAGGCGAAGAATCGCCTGTTCCAGTTGCTCGACAACGATCTCGGCGAAGCGCGCGAGAAGTATCACCAGTTGATCGAGCGTCCTGCGGACCTGGAAGACATCCTGCAGATCGGTGCGAAGAAGGCCCGCGCCGTGGCCACGCCGTTCCTCAACGAATTGCGCGAAGCCGTTGGCCTGCGTTCCTTCGTCAATCAGGTTCAGGTCGCCGCGACTATCAAGAAAAAAGCCGCGAAAACCGCGCGTTTCGTCAGCTTCCGCGAGGACGACGGCAGCTTCCGATTCCGTCTGCTGGCGGCCGATGGCGAGCAATTGCTGCTGTCGCGCAACTTCGCCGACGGCAAAACTGCCGGCCAGGTGACCAAACAGTTGCAGTCCGGCGAGCCGCTGGACGTGCGTACTGAAGAATTGAGCTTCAACGTCTGGCTGGCCGGTGAGTGCGTGGGCGACAGCCCGGCCTTCGCCGACGCTGCCGCGCGAGACGCCGCCATCGAGGCGTTGCGTGTCGCGCTGACTCCAGCTCAAGACTGATCGGCGGCACGACCCGACCAAGGGCCGATTGCCATTCCCACAGGCCGTCGCTACAGTGACGGCCCGTTTTTGTTGCCTTGCTAACGAATTATGACGCCCCTAGAACGATATCAAGCTGATCTGAAACGCCCGGACTTCTTCCATGACGCCGCGCAGGAAACTGCTGTGCGTCACTTGCAGCGTCTGTACGACGACTTGATCGCCGCTGACCAGAACAAGCCGGGCTTGCTCGGCAAGCTGTTTGGCAAAAAGGATCAGGCACCGGTCAAGGGCCTGTATTTCTGGGGCGGCGTCGGTCGCGGCAAGACTTACCTGGTCGACACCTTCTTCGAAGCGTTGCCGTTCAAGGAAAAGACCCGCACACACTTCCACCGCTTCATGAAGCGCGTGCACGAAGAAATGAAGACCCTGGGCGGCGAGAAGAACCCGCTGACCATTATCGCCAAGCGCTTCGCGGCCGAGTCGCGGGTGATCTGCTTCGATGAATTCTTCGTCTCCGACATCACCGACGCGATGATCCTCGGCACGCTGATGGAAGAGCTGTTCAAGAACGGCGTGACCCTCGTCGCGACGTCGAACATCGTTCCGGACGGCCTGTACAAGGATGGCCTGCAACGCGCGCGCTTCCTTCCCGCCATCGCGCTGATCAAGCAGAACACCGAGATCGTCAACGTCGACAGCGGTGTTGACTATCGTCTGCGTCACCTCGAGCAAGCCGAGCTGTTCCACTATCCGCTCGACGAAGCCGCCCACGAAAGCCTGCGCAAGAGCTTCAAGGCACTGACGCCGGAGTGCACGGCGGCGGTGGAAAACGATGTGCTGATCATCGAGAACCGCGAAATCCGCGCTCTGCGCACCTGCGACGACGTGGCCTGGTTCGACTTCCGCGAACTGTGCGACGGCCCGCGCAGCCAGAACGACTACATCGAGCTGGGCAAGATCTTCCACGCCGTGCTGCTTAGCGGCGTCGAGCAGATGAGCGTCACCACCGACGACATCGCCCGGCGCTTCATCAACATGGTCGACGAATTCTACGACCGCAACGTCAAGCTGATCATTTCTGCCGAAGTCGAGTTGAAGGATCTGTACACCGGCGGACGCCTGACCTTCGAGTTCCAGCGCACGCTGAGCCGACTGCTGGAGATGCAATCTCACGAATTCCTGTCGCGGGCGCACAAGCCTTAAACGGAGTTTCGGCAACGAACAAGGCCTGCGATTGCAGGCCTTTTTATGCGCTGAAGTTTTTCCCTGTGGGAGCGAGCCTGCTCGCGAAGGCGCAGTAACTGATCGTTCCCACGCTCCGCGTGGGAATGCATCCCGTGACGCTCCGCGTCACTTGCGAGCCGGACGCAGAGCGTCCAGTGGCGGCATTCCCACGCAGAGCGTGGGAGCGATCATCAGGCCGGGTTACGCAGCCTGCTGAAACTGCTGCCGATACTGATTCGGCGACAGCTCGGTGTGCTGGCGGAACAGTCGCGCGAAGAAGCTCGCATCGTCGTAACCGACCTCATAACTGATGGTCTTGATGCTCTTGCGCGTGCCCGAAAGCAGGCCCTTGGCCGTCTCGATGCGCAGGCGCTGCAAGTAGTGCAGCGGTTTGTCGCCGGTGGCGGTCTGGAAGCGGCGCATGAAGTTGCGGATGCTCATGCCGTGCTCGCGGGCGACGTCTTCGAAGCGGAACTTGTCGGCGAAATGTTCTTCGAGCCACTGCTGGATCTGCAGGATGATCACGTCCTGATGCAGCTTCTGCCCGCCGAAACCGATACGTCCCGGCGAATAGCTGCGCTGCACTTCGTAGAGAATGTCGCGGGCCACGGCTTGTGCCACGTTCGCGCCGCAGAAGCGTTCGATCAGATAAATGTAGAGATCGCAGGCCGAGGTCGTGCCGCCGGCGCAATAGAGATTGTCGGCGTCGGTCAGGTGCTTGTCCTGATTGAGGTAGACCTTGGGAAAGCGCTCGGCGAAGGCATTGAAGAAGCGCCAGTAAGTGGTCGCTTCCTTGCCGTTGAGCAGCCCGGCTTCGGCGAGCCAGAACACTCCGGTGGCTTCGCCGCATAACACCGCGCCGCGCGCATGCTGTTCGCGCAGCCACGGCAGGATTTGCGGGTAACGGCTGCACAGCGTGTCGAAATCGTCCCAGAACGCCGGGAGGATGATTACGTCGGCGTTTTCCAGGCCGCCGTCGACCGGCATCACTACGTCGCTGAAGCTTTTTACCGGTTTGCCATCCGGGCTGACCAAGCGAGTTTCGAACGCCGGTGTCAGGCCGTGGCCCAGTTGTTTGCCGTAACGCAGGCTGGCCACATGGAAAAAATCCTTGGCCTGCATGAGGGTGTAAGCGAAAACCCGGTCGATGGCCAGGATGCTGACGCGCCGCAAGGGCGGGGAGACGTGCTTAGACATAATTCAACTTTTATTTTGTTTTTATAAGGGAAAGTGGTCACCAGACGGCTGGATCGTCTTATTTTTTGTCGGATGTGTCCAGTGTCCCGTAGCAGGAGTCGGGCTTAGTCTCTGAGAGCCGTATCCCTCCAACAACAAAGAAAGGTGCCGCATGATCCCCAGAACCCTGTTCAGCCCCGAACACGAATTGTTCCGCGACAGTGTGCGAACTTTCCTCGAGAAAGAGGCCGTGCCGTATCACGCGCAGTGGGAGAAGCAGGGGCACATCGATCGCGCACTGTGGAACAAGGCAGGGGAGGCGGGGATGCTCTGTTCGCATCTGCCGGAAGAGTACGGCGGGCTCGGCGCGGATTTCCTCTACAGCACCGTGGTCATCGAGGAAGTCGGGCGTCTGGGTCTGACAGGTATCGGTTTCTCGCTGCACTCGGACATCGTCGCACCGTACATCCTGCATTACGGCAGCGAGGCGCTGAAACACAAATACCTGCCGAAACTGGTCTCGGGGGAAATGGTTACGGCGATTGCCATGACCGAGCCTGGCGCCGGTTCCGACCTGCAAGGGGTGAAAACCACGGCGGTGCTCGACGGTGACGAATATGTGATCAACGGTTCGAAAACCTTTATCACCAACGGCTTTCTGGCTGATCTGGTGATCGTGGTGGCCAAGACCGATCCCAAGGCTGGCGCCAAGGGCACCAGTCTGTTTCTGGTGGAGGCGAATACGCCGGGCTTCGAGAAGGGCAAGCGCTTGGAGAAGGTCGGCATGAAGGCGCAGGACACTTCGGAACTGTTCTTCCAGGACGTGCGCGTGCCGAAGGAAAACCTTCTCGGCCAGGCGGGTGCCGGGTTTGCCTATCTGATGCAGGAGTTGCCGCAGGAGCGCCTGACCGTGGCGATTGGCGGTCTGGCCTCGGCTGAAGCAGCGTTGCAATGGACGCTGGATTACACCCGTGATCGCAAGGCGTTCGGCAAGTCGATTGCCGATTTCCAGAACACCCGCTTCAAACTGGCCGAAATGGCTACAGAGATCCAGATCGGCCGGGTTTTTGTCGACCGCTGCCTGGAGCTGCATCTGCAAGGCACACTCGATGTGCCGACGGCGGCAATGGCCAAATACTGGGGCACCGACCTGCAATGCAAAGTGCTCGACGAGTGCGTGCAACTGCATGGCGGCTACGGCTTCATGTGGGAATACCCGGTGGCCCGGGCGTGGGCGGATGCGCGGGTGCAGCGGATTTATGCCGGCACCAATGAAATCATGAAGGAGATTATTGCGCGGTCGCTTTGATGATCGTTCCCACGCTCTGCGTGGGAATGCCGCCGGGGACGCTCCGCGTTCCGCTGTTGAGGTAATCCGACTGGCCTCTTCGCGAGCAGGCTCGCTCCCACAGGTACAGTGTTCCACTGTGGGAGCGAGCCTGCTCGCGAAGCTTTTGGCGGTCAGTTACGGCGCGGGATTCGGATGATCCTTGTGAATCGCCTCAATCCCGGCCAGCACTTCATCGGACAGTTTCAGATCAAAACTGGCAATGTTGCTGTCCAGTTGCTCAAGCGTCGTCGCGCCAATGATGTTGCTGGTGACGAAGGGTTGCTGGGTCACGAAGGCCAGGGCCATTTGCGCCGGATCCAGACCGTGTTCGCGGGCCAGTGCAACGTAACGGCTGCACGCCGCTTCGGATTGCGGGTTGAAATAGCGGCTGAAGCGGCTGTAGAGGCTCAGACGGCCTTTCGGTGGACGGGCGCCGCCTTCGTATTTGCCGGAGAGGAAACCGAACGCCAGTGGCGAGTAGGCGAGCAAGCCGCACTGTTCGCGAATGGCGATCTCGGCCAGGCCGACTTCGAAGCTGCGGTTGAGCAGGTTGTACGGGTTCTGGATCGACACCGCACGCGGCCAGCCACGGGCTTCGGCCAGAGCGAGGAAGCGCATGGTGCCCCACGGCGTCTCGTTGGACAGACCGATGTGGCGGATCTTGCCGGCCTTCACCTGTTCGTCGAGGGCTTCGAGGGTGTCTTCCAGCGGCGTCAGGTTGGCTTCGATCTTGTGCTTGTAGCCCAGCTGTCCGAAAAAGTTGGTGCTGCGTTCCGGCCAGTGCAGTTGATACAGATCGATGTAATCGGTCTGCAGACGCTTGAGGCTGCCGTCCAGTGCTTCGGTGATGTGCTGACGGTTGTGGCGCAGGTTCTTGTCGCGAATGTAGTCGATGGTGTTGCCGGGGCCGGCGATCTTGCTGGCGAGGATCCAGTCGGCGCGATCACCGCGACTCTTGAAGTAATTGCCGATGTAGCGCTCGGTGGTGGCGTAGGTTTCGGCTTTTGGCGGCACCGGGTACATTTCGGCGGTGTCGAGGAAATTGATCCCGGCTTCCTTGGCCCTTTCGATCTGGGCGAAGGCTTCAGCCTCAGTGTTTTGCTCGCCCCAGGTCATGGTGCCGAGGCAGATTGCACTCACATTCAGGTCGGTACGGCCTAGCTGGCGATAGTCCATCGGGTGCTCCTTGGGCAAAACAATCATAAAAGCAGGTTGAAAAATTTTTCGCAATCTGCATAATTGCCGACCTCTTTCTGCAGTGGAAGTGATGCGCCGCCGCCGAAGAATCTTGCCGTTGAACGGACGCGCCGACCCGAGCCCCCGAAAGCGTCTGTATCCGGCTGCCTTTGACTTGTCAAAGTACGCACTATTCAGTAAGATCCGCCGTCTTATTTACAGGCGGCCCCTGAGGCTATAAAGAATGAAAACTTTTACTGCTAAACCGGAAACAGTAAAGCGCGACTGGTTTGTCGTCGACGCTGCTGGTCAGACCCTGGGTCGTCTGGCCACCGAAATCGCGAGCCGTCTGCGTGGCAAGCACAAGCCTGAGTACACTCCTCACGTTGACACCGGCGACTACATCGTCGTCATCAACGCCGAGCAGATCCGTGTTACCGGCGCTAAAACCACTGACAAAATGTACTACTCCCACTCCGGTTTCCCGGGCGGCATCAAGTCGATCAACTTTGAAAAGCTGATCGCCAAAGCCCCTGAGCGCGTGATCGAGACCGCGGTTAAAGGCATGCTGCCTAAAAACCCACTGGGTCGCGACATGTACCGTAAGCTGAAAGTCTATGCGGGCGCTGCACACCCTCATACTGCTCAGCAGCCCCAAGAACTGAAGATTTAACGGAATAGTTCATTATGTCGGCGACTCAAAATTACGGCACTGGCCGTCGCAAGACCGCAACCGCACGCGTTTTCCTGCGTCCGGGTACTGGTAACATCTCCATCAACAACCGTTCGCTGGATAACTTCTTCGGCCGCGAAACTGCCCGCATGGTAGTTCGTCAGCCGCTGGAGCTGACCGAGACTGTCGAGAAGTTCGACATCTACGTCACCGTGATCGGCGGTGGTGTAAGTGGTCAGGCTGGCGCAATCCGCCACGGCATCACTCGCGCTCTGATGGACTACGACGAAACCCTGCGTAGCGCTCTGCGCAAAGCTGGCTTCGTTACCCGCGACGCCCGTGAAGTTGAACGTAAGAAAGTTGGTCTGCGTAAAGCGCGTAAGCGTCCGCAGTACTCGAAGCGTTAATTCCGCTTCCACGTTCAAAAAAGAACGCCCGCCTCCTCACGGAAGCGGGCGTTTTTTTATGCCTGCGATTTATCAAAGAATTGCGTTGTGACAACTTGCCACAGCCGTAGACCCCCTATACTCCAAGGCTTAAGGGGCTGAGCCCCGGGGAATTAACCTTGTCAGAATTGGGGGTTTTCATTACCATTCGGGCAAAATTTTTATAAGTAACATTTGATTTATTTAGTAGACGCCTGATTTAACAGGCCAAAAAAGCTGATGGGAGAGGACTGAATGAGCAATGACGGCGTGAATGCAGGCCGGCGTCGCTTCCTGGTGGCAGCCACATCCGTGGTGGGTGCTGCAGGAGCGGTGGGGGCTGCGGTCCCGTTCGTGGGGTCATGGTTTCCCAGTGCCAAGGCGAAAGCTGCCGGTGCACCGGTGAAAGTGAATGTCAGCAAAATCGAGCCAGGCCAGCAGATGATTGCTGAATGGCGCGGCCAGCCGGTGTTCATTGTCCGCCGTACCGAGGAAATCCTGGGGAATCTCAAGAAGATCGAGGGTCAGCTCTCCGATCCGACCTCCAAAAACTCCACGCAACCCACTTATGTCGACCCTGAAGTACGCTCGATCAAGCCGGAAATTCTCCTGCTGATCGGGATCTGTACGCACTTGGGTTGCTCACCGACCTTCCGTCCCGAAGTGGCACCTGCGGATCTGGGCAAGGACTGGGTAGGCGGCTATTTCTGCCCGTGCCACGGTTCCCACTACGATCTGGCTGGCCGCGTCTACAAGTCGCAACCTGCGCCTTTGAACCTGCCAGTTCCCCCGCATTCCTATGAGACCGATGACCTGATTGTCATTGGCGTCGATACGGAGAAAGCGTGATGAGCAAGTTCATGGATTGGGTTGATGCGCGCTTTCCCGCGACCAAAATGTGGGAAGACCATCTCAGCAAGTATTACGCACCAAAAAACTTCAACTTCTTCTATTTCTTCGGCTCGCTGGCGCTGCTGGTGCTGGTCAACCAGATCGTCACCGGTGTCTGGCTGACGATGAGTTACACGCCGTCGGCAGAAGAAGCCTTTGCTTCCGTTGAATACATCATGCGCGACGTCGAGTACGGCTCGATCCTGCGTCTGCTGCACTCGACCGGCGCCTCGGCGTTTTTCATCGTCGTCTATCTGCACATGTTCCGCGGTCTGCTCTACGGTTCGTACCAAAAACCGCGCGAGCTGGTCTGGGTGTTCGGCATGCTGATTTACCTGGCACTGATGGCCGAAGCGTTCATGGGCTATCTGCTGCCGTGGGGCCAGATGTCCTACTGGGGTGCCCAGGTGATCATCTCGCTGTTCGGTGCGATTCCGCTGATCGGCGATGACCTGACCCAGTGGATTCGTGGTGACTACCTGATCTCCGGAATCACTCTGAACCGCTTCTTCGCCTTGCACGTTGTCGCGCTGCCGATCGTGATTCTCGGTCTGGTGGTCTTGCACATTCTGGCGCTGCACGAAGTCGGTTCGAACAACCCTGATGGCGTCGATATCAAGAAGCACAAAGACGAAAACGGCATCCCTCTGGATGGCATTGCGTTCCACCCGTACTACACGGTGAAGGACATTGTCGGCGTTGTGGTGTTCCTGTTCATCTTCTGCTTCATTGTGTTCTTCTTCCCGGAAATGGGCGGCTACTTCCTCGAAAAACCTAACTTCGAGCCGGCCAACCCGTTCAAGACGCCTGAGCACATTGCCCCGGTCTGGTACTTCACGCCGTTCTACGCAATCCTGCGTGCGGTGCCGGACAAACTCCTGGGCGTTATCGCCATGGGTGCGGCGATTGCGGTGCTGTTCGTGCTGCCTTGGCTGGATCGCAGTCCGGTGAGATCGATGCGCTACAAGGGCTGGCTGAGCAAAATCTGGCTGGTGGTGTTCTGCATCTCCTTCGTGATTCTTGGCATCCTTGGCGTTCTGGCGCCGACGCCGGGGCGCACGTTGCTGTCGCAGGTCTGCACCTTCCTGTATTTCGCCTACTTCATTCTGATGCCGTTCTACACCCGGCTCGAGAAGACCAAACCGGTTCCGGAAAGGGTGACTGGCTGATGAAAAAGTTATTTCTTGCTCTGATTTTTGCTGCGCTGCCTTCCCTGGTTTTTGCTGCCGAGGGTCATGGTCCGGAACTGGAAAGTGTCGATATCGACGTCTCCGACAAAGCCGCCCTGCAGGATGGTGCGCGGACCTTTGCCAACTATTGCATGGGTTGCCACAGTGCCAAGTTCCAGCGTTACGAGCGCGTCGCCGATGACCTCGGCATCCCGCACGAGTTGATGCTGGAGAAGCTGGTGTTCACCGGTGCCAAGATTGGCGACCACATGAACATCGGCATGCAGCCGGCCGACGCCAAGACCTGGTTCGGCGCAGCGCCGCCGGACCTGACTCTGGTAGCGCGAGTACGCGGCACCGACTGGCTCTACGGTTACCTGAAGTCGTTTTACGAAGATCCGGCGCGTCCATGGGGCGTGAACAACAAGGTCTTCCCGAACGTCGGCATGCCTAACGTGCTGGTCGGCCTGCAAGGTCGTCAGGTCGTCGGCTGCAAACAGGTGCAGATCGTCGAGGACGGCAAGAAGCAATACGATCCGCTGACCGGCACGCCGCTGACCCATGAAGCGTGCGATCAGTTGACCATCGTGCCGAAGTCCGGTGCTCTGAACGAAGAGCAGTTCGATGAGAAGGTCAAGAATCTGGTAACCTTCCTGGCTTACTCGGCTAACCCGGTTAAGCTGCAACATCAGCGCATCGGTACTTATGTCTTGCTGTACCTGGCGTTCTTCTTTGTGTTCGCCTACCTGCTCAAGCGTGAATACTGGAAAGACGTGCACTGATACGCTTCAAGCATTGCTGTTAATCGCGCGCGCCCAAGGGCGCCTCCGCTAAAGCAGGATCTGCTCAGTCAGACCCTGCGGGAGGTGCCCTCTGGGCGCGCGCGTTTTTCCGGTTCCGACAAATTCAACAAGCGAGGAGGATCGCCATGGGCGTGACCAATCGGTTGGCCTGTTACTCCGACCCCGCCGACCACTATTCCCACCGAGTGCGCATCGTGCTTGCAGAGAAGGGTGTCAGCGCCGAAATCATTTACGTGGAAGCGGGCCGCCAGCCGCCTAAACTGATTGAGGTGAACCCTTACGGCAGTCTGCCGACGCTGGTCGATCGTGACCTGGCGTTGTGGGAGTCGACCGTGGTGATGGAGTATCTGGATGAGCGTTACCCGCACCCGCCGCTGATGCCGGTTTATCCGGTGGCGCGGGCCAACAGCCGTCTGCTGATCCACAGGATTCAGCGTGACTGGTGCGGGCTGGTGGATCTGATTCTGGATCCCAAGAGCAAAGAGGCTGCACGGGTCGTGGCGCGCAAGGAACTGCGCGAAAGCCTGACCGGCGTTTCGCCGCTGTTCGCCGACAAACCGTTCTTCCTCAGTGAGGAACAAAGTCTGGTGGATTGCTGCCTATTACCCATACTCTGGCGTTTGCCGATTCTGGGTATTGAACTGCCGCGGCCGGCCAAGCCGCTGCTTGATTATATGGAGCGCCAGTTTGCGCGTGAGGCTTTCCAGGCGAGTCTGTCTGGTGTCGAACGCGATATGCGCTAAGGCTTAAGGAGCCGCTATGAACTCCAGTCGACCTTATCTGGTCCGCGCGCTCTACGAGTGGATTGTGGATAACGATTGCACCCCGCACATGCTGGTCAACTCCGAGTACCCGGCGGTGCAGGTGCCACAGGGTTTTGCCAGTGACGGCCAGATCGTCCTGAACATCTCGCCGAGTGCCGTGCGTCATCTGCACATGGATAACGACGTGGTGACGTTCGAAGGCCGCTTCGGCGGTGTTCCGCACAGTCTCTACGTGCCGATCAGCGCGATCCTGGGCATTTATGCGCGGGAGAACGGCCAAGGCATGGTGTTTGACCTCGAGTTGCCGATGGACGACGAGGAAGACATCGATCCGGATGACGACTCGCCGCCACCGGGCAGCGAGCCGCCACGCCCGAGTGGCCGGCCAAGCTTGAAGGTTGTGAAATAAAAAAAGGCGATCCGGATGGATCGCCTTTTTTGTGTCTGCCTTTTACGGTCAGTCGATGTATTCGAACAGCTTCACAATCTTCTGCACACCAGACACACCCTGAACCAGATTGGTTGCCTGAGTGGCTTCCTGTTTGGTCAGCAGGCCCAGCAGGTAGACGATGCCGTTCTCGGTCACGACCTTGATGCGCGAGCCAGGAATGCTGGCGTCGGTGAGCATCTGGGTCTTGATCTTGGTGGTCAGCCACGCGTCGTTCTGGCGCGCGAGCAGGGAGGACGGTTGCAGCACTTGCAGTTCGTTGTGCACCTTCTTCACGCGCTGGACGTTGGCGGCGGCTTGCTCAGCCTTGGCCTTGAGGTCTTCGCGCGGAGTCTGGCCGGCGAGCAGGACCACGCCGTTGAAGCTGGTGATGACAATGTGCGAGTCGTTGTCCAGTGCCGGATCGGCCTTGGCGATGTTCACGCCCGCTTTGGTTTCGATCAGCGAGTCGTCGATCTTGCTGCCGAAGGTGCGCGTGCCACGGTCGTCTTCGATCGGCGCTTCACGGCTGGCATTCACCACCGAAGTGCAGCCGCTGATGCCGAGGCACAGGGTCAAGGCCAGAAGGCCAAGGCGATTAGGGGTCATTCTTCACTCCCGAACAGTTGGCTGTCGATCAGATCGCAAAGGCAATGGATCGCCAGCAAGTGGACTTCCTGAATACGTGCAGTGACGTTGGCCGGTACGCGAATCTCGACGTCCTCGGGCAACAGCAGCGACGCCATGCCGCCGCCATCGCGTCCGGTCAAAGCTACGACAATCATTTCGCGATCATGTGCGGCCTGGATCGC
>NZ_RCOA01000139.1:0-2887 GCF_004307585.1 Pseudomonas sp. Sample_20
AATTCCGAAACCCCAATTGCGAAAGCAGTTGGGGTTTTGTTTTGCCTGCGAGAAATGTGTCCGCTTGATTTCTATGCAACGGCCCGGGGCATGGCTATTATGCGGGCCTCATTGTGAGGCGATACCTGCATGCTGACGTTGTTGAATCTACTGAAGGATGGACGATTCCATTCCGGACAGGACCTGGGCGTTGCCCTGGGAATAAGCCGAAGTGCCGTATGGAAGCAGCTACAACAGCTTGAAGCTGAACTTGGCCTGTCGATCCATAAAGTTCGCGGTCGCGGATATCAATTGTCGACGCCTCTGACGCTCCTTGATCCTCTGGAAATAACCAGGAAGATGCCTCAATGGCCGGTGCGTGTGTTCGACTCTGTTGACTCGACAAATGCCGAAGCTCTGCGCTCCATCAGTGACGGCGCCGCCGCGCCGTTTTTGGTGCTCGCGGAGCGACAATTGGCAGGCCGTGGTCGTCGAGGTCGTAAGTGGGTAAGCCCATTTGCAGAGAATCTTTATTACAGCCTTGTACTCCGCATCGAAGGCGGCATGCGTCAGCTTGAGGGATTGAGCCTTGTTGTCGGCTTGGCGGTGATGCAGGCCTTGCGAAACACCGGTGTGCCCAATGCCGGTTTGAAGTGGCCTAATGATGTTTTGGTGGGTAACAAGAAAATAGCTGGCATTCTGCTCGAACTCGTCGGCGATCCGGCGGATGTGTGTCATGTTGTATTGGGTATAGGAATCAACGTGAATATGCAGGTTGCCGATGAGGTCGACCAGCAATGGACTTCTATAAAACTGGAGTCAGGCAAAGCCTGCGATCGCAATGCTCTGGTGGTTGAATTGAGTAATCAACTCAAGACTTATATCCATAAACACCAGCTCAACGGTTTCGCAAGTCTGCAGGCAGAATGGGCGGAAAATCATCTGTGGCAAGGGCGTTCCGTGTCGTTGATCGCGGGTAACAGCCGTGTCGATGGAATAGTGCTCGGGATTGATAACCAAGGCGGGTTGCGCTTGATTGTAGATGGTGTTGAAAAGGCCTTTAGTGGCGGAGAGCTCAGCCTGAGGTTGCGTGATGATTCTTGAGCTTGACTGCGGCAATAGCTTTATAAAATGGCGCGTGCTGGATGCGTCGGCGAGCGAGCTGGTCTCGGAAGGAGTTGTGGATTCCAATCAGGCTTTGCTTGAAAGCCTACGCATCATAAAGTCACTCTCGCTGCGCAAGTGTCGTTTGGTAAGCGTCAGGACCAACGAGGAAACCAGCGCTTTAACCGAAATGCTTGAGCGCGAGTTCAGTATTCCTATCGTGTGTGCGAAGCCCGCTCGCGAGATGTCTGGTGTTCGAAACGGCTACGAAGACTATGAGCGTCTGGGGCTTGATCGCTGGCTGGCGATGCTTGGCGGCTTTCACCTGGCTGCCGAGAGTGCTTGTCTGGTTCTCGACTTCGGTACCGCGGTTACTGCCGATTTTGTCGGGCCTGACGGTGAGCATCTCGGTGGGTTCATTTGTCCAGGCATGCCTTTGATGCGAAACCAGCTTCGCACCCATACCCGTAAAATTCGTTATGGTGATGAGGCGGCAGAGCGCGCCCTTTGCAGTCATGTCCCGGGGCGTACCACCGTGGAAGCGGTGGAGCGGGGTTGTTCTTTGATGCTGAGGGGCTTTGTTCTCACTCAATTAGAGCTGGCTCGAGCGTACTGGGGAGAGCAATTCACCGTCTTTATTACGGGAGGGGATGCCGAGTTGGTTAAAGGCGTCGCGCCTGACGCCAGGGTTGTGCCCGACCTGGTTTTTGTCGGCTTGGCGATGGCGTGTCCCTTGTCCTGAGGTTTATATGCGTTGGTTGTTCCTGCTCTTAGTGGTTCTCAATGTTTTTTACTATGTCTGGCATCAGCAGGAAGCGCCCTTGCGAGCCAAAGATGTAACGCCCCTTAGTCTGTATCGCGGTGCGCAGCAGGATATCCGTCTACTGAGCGAAACTGCTGGTGAAAGCGGGAGAGGGCAGGTGGTGCCGCGTCAGCAGTGTCTTTTCCTTGGTGGATTTTCTGAAGAGGATTCAATTGCCAGGTTGCAACAGCGCCTGGTGGCGATGAAGGTCAATGCTCAATCCGTGCCGAAAGCTGCTGCAGGAAGCGGTTACTGGCTTGCAGTTGCGCCGGATGGCCAGCCGTTGTTGGGCGATCAGCAGTTGCAAAACCTTTCCAAGGAATTCAATGGGTTAAAACATAAAATAATGCTATGCGAAGGGGTTGCACCTGCTCAATAGTTTGCATAGAATGGCGCCCGCTCCACAGCGAACACCTTAAACGGGATTCGAAGTGAAGCGTGTCAACGCAGCTAACCTCAGGTTTTTAAATGAGAAAATGCTTGACAGGGGTTGGGCATGATATAGAATGCCGGCCTGATTAGGAGGGGTTCCCGAGCGGCCAAAGGGATCAGACTGTAAATCTGACGTCTACGACTTCGAAGGTTCGAATCCTTCTCCCTCCACCAGATTTAAGCGTGAGCTGCAGGCTCCGCGGGTATAGTTTAGTGGTAGAACCTCAGCCTTCCAAGCTGATGATGCGGGTTCGATTCCCGCTACCCGCTCCAAGTTTGCAGGTTGTGCAAAAGGGTTTTGCTCTTGTAGCTCAGTTGGTAGAGCACACCCTTGGTAAGGGTGAGGTCAGCGGTTCAAATCCGCTCAAGAGCTCCATATAACAAGGCAGATATGAAAATATCTGCCTTTGTTTTAATGGTTGATATTGTTTGTCTAATTTCTTCTGTAGAGGGTGATATCGATGGCTAAGGAAAAATTTGATCGTTCCCTGCCCCACGTCAACGTTGGGACCATTGGTCACGTTGACCACGGTAAAACCACTCTGACTGCTGCTCTGACTCGCGTCTGCT